>NZ_JAGQCO010000007.1:0-84336 GCF_024346235.1 Cyanobium sp. BA5m-21 | reverse complement strand
TGATCGCTCGGATGATCTCGGTCCAGCTGACCTCGCAACGGCTGCGGAGCTCCACCCGGCTGCCGATGGCCTCAAGCACCACGTCGCCGGAGTGGAGGACGTTGCTCTGATCGCGGTGGTAGAGCGCCAAGGAGCCGAAGGCCCGCTCCACGATCATCTGGCCAAGCCGCACCGTGCTGGCCTTGAGGGCAATGTCGGTGACCCGGTGCACAGCCATGCCCGGAGATACCTCCAGCCACAAGCAGGCGTCACCGGGAATGGGCAGGAAGCCCTGGCTAACCGTGCCCATGTAGGCAGCTAGCTGGGGCTGCAGCGAATCAAGAAATACGTATGTGCGCAGCTCAATCGACTGCACATGGCTGGATTGGCGTGCCAGCCGGGAACCCTCGCTGTCGGTGGTAATCACACAACTGGCGCCTGAGCTGTCGCTGCCCACCCGGGTGCCAGTGATCTGGGTGCCGCCACTTGAGCTTGAGCCAAGCGCCATCTCCCGACGCCGGCGCAGCGCCAGTTCGTCTCGGGAGGGAAGGCGGGATGGCAAGGGGAAATCCTTCGAACAGCTAGCCCTCACATCGGCATTGCTGCGGCTGGATCTTAACCCTGAAGCCCCCTGCCCCTTGCCCATCGCGGCTGAGCCGGTACCGTCCGGCCAACGTTCAGGGGACGTCCATGGCCACCCGCCGCACCGCTTCTAGCTCCACTCGCAGCCAGGCTGCCCAGGCAGAACCCATGCCCGCTGGAGACAGTGTCAACAGTGCTCCGATGCCTGAATGGATGGCCCAGGCAGCAGCCCAGGGAGTCAAGCCGGAGCAAGCACTGGCTTTCATCGGTATGGGATTGATGCAGAAGATGGCCGGTTCGGCCCACGACCTGCCCTGGCTTTGGTCTGAGGCCGAAGACGGTGGCCAGGCCGATCTGGCTGCTTTGCGGCAACGCCTCGAGCTCACCCAGCTGGCCGTCCAGACCGGGGCACCCCTCAGCACTTCCGAGGTGAGTCAGCTGCTTGGTGCCCGCCCCACCAGTGAAACGGTTGAGAGAGGCGGACTCAAGGCCCGCCGCCTTAGCCGCAACGTCTGGAAATTGAGCCTCGCTGAAGAAGCATCCAGCCGCAGCGACGATGCCTTCCGCCGCCGCTTTTAGGCCGGCGTCAGCCCCACCAACTTCATTGATTCCTCCCACAAGGTCTGCGCCGTTTCGGGGTTACTGGCCTTGTCGGAGAGCTCCTGACTGAATTGCCGTCCCCCTTTGGTTTGGCGGTTGCCCCAGCTCCAGTGCACACCCGAGGCGGAAAAATCTGGATCGGCCACCACCTGGCCAACCCGATCTCCTGCCAATGCCTGGCTTACATATCCGCCGGTGATATTTTTCTGGAACCAAGGGAAAATAGTCTGAAACGCCCGCGGCGTGCTGCGGAAAAGGGGCGAGTCGGCAACGCAGCCTGGGTATAGCGAGCTGAAAACGATGCCGGTGCTTTCGTGCAGACGACGATGCAGCTCCTGGGTCGTGATCATGTTGCAAAGCTTGCTGTCTTTGTAGGCCTTGCCAGGTTTGAAGGCCTTGCCGTTGGCCATGGAGATAGGGGCTTTAAATCCGGCCTTGAAGCCGGCACAGTCGCCCAAGTCAGCTGGAGCTGGGATCGGAATCTTGCCGCCCAGTTCCTTGGAGTTGGCCGTCACGGTGCCAAGAATCACCACCCGCCGCGAGGGGTGGCTTGAGCGCTGCAAGTCGCCCAGCAGTAGCTGAATCAGTAAAAAGTGCCCCAGGTGATTGGTGGCCATCGATATTTCGTAGCCCTGCGGGGAGCGCTCGGGCTGCTTTAGCCGCGGTTTGTAGACAGCCGCATTGATCACCAGGGCATCCAAGGGGCGTCCCAGGGACGCCACCAAAGTTTCGACTCCCACCCGAACGCTGTCGAGATCGCCGAGGTCAAAACGCAGATGACTAAGCTGTTCTGCAGGAATCCCCAGGCTGGCTGCGGCAGCAGCGGCTTTGACGGGATCACGGTTGGCCGTCACCACATGCCAGCCGCGTTTAGCAAGGGCACTTGCGGCATTGAGGCCCACCCCTGAGGTGGTGCCGGTGATCAAAACCGTTCCGGCGGCTGCTGTTGCGGCCATTAAGTGAATTGCGAGAGGGGCCCCAACCTACGGGGTGGCCTGCTGCCAAACCACCCGCAGGCGATTGGGGGCAATCCACTGATTTTGCTCGCGGATCAGCCGCTGCTCCCCTTCCACCATGAACAGATGGTCAAAGCGTTGGCGTGCTTTGGAGAGTTTGGCCCGTTCAAGGCCGAGCACCGCTGAGAGCTCACCCTGGCGCTCCATCCGCTCCTGATAAGCGGTGGCAAGTCGTACCAGGCTGACGCCAGCGACCACAACAAGGCCAACCTTGAGAACCAGTCCGATCACGCTGCAGAGCAATTCTTGCCGCTCACTTGAGAGGGCTTGCAGTGCGGCTGCTTCACCGCCAGTAATTATCTGGGGATCAGGCTGGGACGCCGGATTGGGGAGCGACGCAGGCTTGCGGAGGGAAGAAGGCCTGGAATCCGTACCAGAAAGCGGCTTTCTTTCTCGCCGCAAGGGCAGATTTTGCCTGGCCTGATAACTGGATAGCTGGAGAGGCGGCATGGGGGCAACGAGGGATCAAACCCCGCTGGGGCCTAGACGCTTTTAGCTAGCCAGGTGCAACTTGCCAAGGTGTAAGGCTTGCCAAGGAGCAATGGCCAGCTTCTCAGGCTTTGTAAAGGCTGAAGCAGAGGCGAACGGCCAGCACGCCCGCATGGGCGGCCACCACCAGGGCAATCAGCACTTCGGCCTGGCTGAGAGTGGAAACCATGGGAGGGCAGCAAGCAACTGGATTCGCCCCATTCTTTGCCCTTAGGTGGCTACGGTCCAGCTTGTCCCGCCCTGCTGTCACAGCTCTTGATGGCCCCTGTGGAGATTTCCGAGAGCCAGATCCGCCAGTTGGATCTTGCAGCTCTCAAGCCCTGGTTCAGCCTTAGCCCTGATGCCCTTGTCCAGCAGGCTGGTTCCCTGGAGCTTCACTTCAATTGGCCCCGTGCCGACGACGACCCCCGGGAGCTGTCGGAAATTGCCGAGTTGCGGCTTTGGTCCCTGCGGGCCGATGCGGAAGCTCCCTGGCTGCCCCTGCTGCTGGAGCGTGGCGGCGGCCAACTCACCCGCCACGTGGCGATGGTGCTGCCCCACCAATTCAGCCGCACGGAGGGCATCCGTTTTGCCCCCGAGTCCCTGGAGCTTTGGATCACCCACAGGCTTTTCAGCCTTGACGCCTGGGCGCGCCTGCACGGTTTGAGTTGCCGTCAGGGCTTAGCCCAGATGGCTGCGGTTCTTGGCTACGAGCTAGACGGAGGCTTCTGGGCGCCACTTTCAGCCGGGGCGGCTCAGTAGTAGTGCCAGGGACCTGCGACCGCTGTCGAGCGCAAGTATGAAAGTTAAAGCCCGCAGTAGCCACGTCAGCTGACCGTCGCTGACCCGATCCAGCCTGGCGGCCGACCAGTGGGCGGCAGCAGCTGCTGTGCCTCCTAGGAGCATCCCAATCGGCAGCAGTGCTCGGCCATCCAGCAGGAAGGTGGTTGAGGCGACTGAGGCTGAGGTGAGCACCGCCAGGGTGCTGAAGCGGATTGCCAGGTGAATTGGCACCTGCATCAGCTGCACCATCAAGGGAACCATCACCAGGCCACCGCCGAGACCGAGCAATCCGGTGGCCATGCCTGCGACCATGCCGGTGGCTGTCAAACCCGCCAGCTTCAAGCTGGCGGTATCGATGGCAGCCTGCGCCGACGGGGGGCGAAAGCTCAAGGCCAGTCCTCCATACATCAACGCCTGCATTGCGAGCAACATCCAGCCATGGAGCACCAGCCCAACCTGGCTGAACAGGCCTGCACCGAGGCCTGCACCCAGCACAATCGCCAAGCCCCCGCGCCAGGGAAGGCTGCGGTTGCGCAGGTGGGCCCAGGTGCCACCCAGGGTGGTGGGCACGATCGCCAGGGTGCTGGTGGCCAGGGCCTGGTGCGGATCAAGTCCGGCTAGCAGCAATAGGGGGGAAAACACCAGCCCACCGCCGATGCCCAGCACTCCCGACAGCAGACCCGCCAGCAGGCCAAGGGGCAGATAGGGCAACAGGCTCCACAACATCCGGGCAACCTTGCGGAATGGATCACTCTCCAGCATCTCCCCTCCCAGCCATGCGGCTGCTGCCCAGCAGCTGCCATCCGGGAGCCAGGCAGATGGCGATAGACAGCCTGCTGCTGGACCAAAGGGCACCGGCCTTTCGGCTCTACTCCTGGCAGCACCCCACCCTGTCGCTGGGGTTTCACCAGCGCTGCATAGAACCCCATTGGCAGGCGCTGGCAGCGGCGGGGGTGATCGATTTGGTGCGGCGACCAAGTGGCGGCCGTGCCGTGCTCCACGCCGGAGAGCTCACCTACGCCCTGGTGTGGCCTGATCCCCCCCTATCGCGTCAGGAGACGTACGGCAGCGCTTGCGCCTGGCTTGTGAATTGCTTTGCCGGATTGGGACTGCCATTGCAGGCAGGCCGCCAGGCCGCCAGCCCACAACCCAGCAGCTGCTTTGCCACCAGTACGGGTGCGGATCTAGGGCACGCCAGCGGCGTCAAACGGGTTGGCAGCGCCCAGCTCTGGCGCCGCGGCTGCCTGCTGCAGCACGGCTCGATTCTTTTGGAGCCACCCGCCGACTTATGGAAGCTTGTGTTTGGCGGGCCGCCACCCCAATTGCCAGTTCTGCCCATAGACCGCACTGAGCTGGAGCTGCGTTTGATCCAAGCGGCCAAGGCTGAGCTGCCTGCGGCGGCGGCCGGTAACAGGACCATTCCCCTCAGCAGCGAGGAATGGGAACAGATTGCAGCGACCGAGGCCAGTTACGGGCTGACGTTGGCTGGCCCCTCCTCGCTTGCTTCACCAGAGGCCACCATGGAGCGCACCACCTGGGCTAAGGCCAGGCCAAGTGGATAGGTGCCTTGGCGACGGGCGGCCTCAAGGATGGGAGCGGGCAGGCGCAGGCCCAACTTGGCAAGCACCGCCTCGCCGAGCTCGGGGCGTTCGATGGTGCCGCAGGGGAGGCCGGCTGGGCTTAGCACCAGCAGTCGGTTGCGGCCGCTGTCCTCGAGTTGCTGCACCGCTTGCCACAGCGGTGCCGACTCCCGGATGGAGGGCAGGCTCGAGAGGGGCTGGATGTGGTCGCCGATGCTGTCCGTATCCCAACGCTGCACTGGCAGTTGTTGCAGGGGCTTGTCGTCGATGAAGCCCTGCCAGCGGCCGCGATCGCAGACCAGCAGCCAGTCGCCTTGGTCGACCTCGCTGGCTTGGGAGACACGCATCTGGCTCAGTTCCCGTAACCGACCTGCCGCCTCAAGCACCCGAAATCGCCGCCCAGCCGCATCCCGTACTTTTAGTTCGTTGAGGGTTTGCTGTAAGGCGAGCATTTGGCGCTGATTGCGCGAGGCCCCAAGTCCAAACCAGCCCAGCAGCATCAACCAGGCGCCGCTGAGGCCCCCTCCGCGCAGCAGCACCACGGTGCCCATGCCAATGGCAAGCAGGGAAAGGAAGCGCCCACAGCTGTTGGCAACCTCCACGCCGCGCCGCTGGCTACCGCTGGCTTGCCACACCAGGGCCTTCACAATCAAGCCCCCATCTAGCGGTAGGCCTGGCAGCAGGTTGAACAGGGCCAGCACCATGTTGAGGGTGCCCAGTTCTGAAACCATGGCGCCCAGCAGGGGGGAGAGATGGGCGGCTGGATGGGTCGCGGCCAGCAGGCCCACGCCCAGTACCAGGCTCACGGCAGGGCCAGCCGCTGCCACCAGCAGGGCGCCCCGGGCGGTGCTGCACTCGCGCTCCACGCTGGCCACGCCGCCGAGCAGGAACAAGGTGATGCTGCGCACCTCAACCCCCTGGGCCAGGGCCACCAGGGAGTGGCCCAATTCGTGTAGGAGCACCGAAACGAACAGCAACATTGCCGTAACCAGCCCCAGGCCCCAGAGCACCGGGGCACTCATCGGATCTTTGAGGGTGAGGCTGTATTGCTGTTGGAAGGCCGCGGTGGCAAGCACCAAGATCACAAACCAACTGGGGTGGATCCGTAGGGGGATGCCCCGAATTTTGAAAATTTGCCAGCCTTCTCCCACTGCCCTCTGTATTGGTGTCTGCTCCTCGTGCTGGTCAAGCCAGTTGAAGAGCAGCAGGACTCTGATCCTAGAAAGGGGCGACAGCCTTTGCCCTCGCCATGGCATCCCCCCTGCTGAAGATCTGTGGGTTGCGGGAACCGGACCAGGCCGCAGAGGTGGCTCAACTGGGGGTGGATGCGATCGGCGTGATCGGCGTGCCGGGCTCGCCTCGCTTCCTTGATGCTGAACACCGGCCGGCGCTTTTTGGGGCGATGCGGGCCGCGGCGCCTGGCTGCCGCGGTGTGCTGGTGGTGGCCGATCCGCTCGAGCAGCAGTGGGCCCAACTAGAGCTGGGACAGGGTCATGCTGTGGTGCAGTTGCACGGCTCAGAAACACCCCAGCTCTGCGGCCAGCTGCGCTCCCGCTTGGGCTGTGAGATCTGGAAAGCCCTGAGGATTCGCAGGCCGGAAGATCTGCAGCGGGCCTTTGACTACTCCCTGGTGGTGGATGCCTTACTTCTCGATGCCTGGGTGCCCGAACAGTTGGGCGGTACCGGCCACCGCATTCCGATTGAGTGGCTGCAGGGTTTTACGCCAGTTCTTCCCTGGTGGCTCGCGGGGGGCATTAGGGCCGACCGGGTGCCGGGAGTGCTGAGCCAGCTGCGCCCCACAGGCCTAGATGCCTCCAGCGGCGTGGAGCGAAGCCCAGGCAATAAGGATCTCGATCAGGTTGCAGCACTAGTGGCTGCGGTACGGGTTGCTGGCCTCGCTGGGCCTTCCCAGTCAAGATCGGTGGGTCTTGCCCCTTCTTGATGGGTTTGTTTCGTACATCTACGCTTCTTCGTCCATCCCTCTGGGCCCTGGCGTTGACCATTGGCTCGGGTTTAGGACTAGGCCCGCTGGCACCGGTACGGGCCCAGGACCTAGTGGGCTGCCAGCTGGTGGATGGCCAGCTTTCCTGCATACCAGGGGTGAGTGCCGACCCCCAGTCCCAGATCCGTGCCCTGCGCCAGCAGATCAATACGGATCTGCAACAGGAGAGTGCTGTTCAGCAGCAAATCGATGGTTTGCAGCAGCTGGTGCTCCAGGGTGAAGCCGTGCAGGGGGCAGTACTACAGGCCACGGCCGTAGCCGACGTTTTGGCCGCATTGCCACCCTCAGCGTTTCACTGGTACCGGCGTAGCCCTGGTGCCAACCAGTGGCTGCTGATTGACGGCGCAACAGGGCCCAGCTACGTCTTGCAGCTTCAAGACGTTTCAGCCCAGGTAATGGTGGTGATAGCGGTGCCAGCCCAAGGGGGTGGCTCTGGCCGGCAGGCTTCGCCGGCCATTGGACCAATTGGCAGCAAACCCTGAGGTTGATTTTCGGGGAGGGTGGTCTTCGGGGGAAGGTGACTTTCTACCTAAAGCTTTCGCTTTAGGTAGAAAGCATGCACTCCTGCTGCTTAACCAGCTCGAAAAATTCAGCCTTAAGGCTTGGATCTATACGGAAATCGCCTCGCACCACAGAATTGACCATGCTGGTTTGGGGCTCCTTCACACCACGCCACTTCATGCAGTAGTGCTGGGCTTTTACCAGAATCGCCAGACCTTGGGGCTCGCAAAGACGCTCGATCTCATCGGCCAAGATCATTACAGCTTCTTCCTGAATATGAGGCCTTGAGAATACCCAATCGGCAACTCTAGAGAATTTGGACAGGCCAATCACCCGATCACCTGGCTTAATACCAATCCAGCAATTGCCCAAAATGGGCACCAAGTGGTGAGAACAGGCTGAGCGAACGGTAATGGGACCAACAGTATAAATTTCATCCAGCTTTTTAACATTTGGAAAACTGGCGATCTTGGGCTGCTCGTGGTAGCGCCCCTTAAAGACTTCGTGTAGGTACATCCGGGCGACACGCTCAGCTGTCTCCTCGGTGTTGTGATCTTTGTCTATATCGATGACGAGACTACGTAGCAATTCGCGAACCTTGCCCGCCACCTCAATCTCCAACTGCTCGAGCTCACCATCGCGCAGGTGGTCAGAAATGTTGTCGTTTGCGAGGTAAGCAACTCCTGCAGCGTCAAGACGCTCACGGATTCGCAGACTTATGGGCAGGGGAGCTGAATCGGGTGTAATGGAAAGCGAAGGAAAGCTGGACGGCAGGGTGGAAGTCATAGGGGGGCTCAAAGCGCGCCGGCGGCCGGCATGAGGGTGAGATCTTCCACCACTGAGGTGGCTGGCTGTTGGGCCAGGTACAGCAGGGCTTCAGATGCCCTTTCAACGTCAAGCATGGCACGGCGATCGAACGTGCTGTGGACGTTTTCGCTCTCCCAGAGAGGCGTATTCACCGCACCTAGGGTAAGGGTGCTTACCCGTATGCCAAAGGGGCGTTCTTCGACGGCAAGGCATCGACCAAGGGAGAGGAGAGCGGCCTTGCTAACGCAGTAAGCGCCCCAGTCGGGGAAGGCTTGGTGGGCTGCATGGCTGTTCAGATTGATGATATGTCCGCCGCCAGCCTGCCTGAGTCTTGGAAGCAGCGACTGGCAAACCTGAAATACAGCACTGAGATTGAGCTGCATCAACCGTTGCCATTGCTCCAGGGGCATCTCTGCCAAGGAGCCTGTATAGGCAACGCCGGCATTGTTAATTACAACAGTAGGTGTGAGGCCTCGGCTGCAGAGGTCTTCCAGTCCGGGAGCAATAGTGGCAGGCTCGGCGAGATCGAGGCCGATGGATTCGATTCTCCTGCCAGTGGGCTTTAGATCCGTCGTAAGCGAATCGAGATCGACAGTAGTCCTGGCTAGCAGGAGCAAATCGTAACCGGCAGCGGCAAACTTTTGGGCTGCTGCTGCACCTATGCCTCGCGAGGCGCCGGTGATCAGAGCAACAGGTGCTGAATCAGCCAAAAATTCTAGGAGGCAACGGGACCTGAAACAAATCTTAAGAGCTGGCGGAAGCAATTGGGGACTCGCTGTCGAGCACCCTTCCCATGCGGCGGAATTTGGCGTAGCGCTGCTCGATCAATTGGGATTCACTTAGGCCCTGCAGTTCGCTGAGTTGCTCCAGCAGGGCAGATTTCAAGGTCTCAGCGGCCTGGAGAGGAGCCGAGTGGTTGCCGCCGGCAGGCTCGGGCAACACCAGGTCAACGATGCCGAGCTTGAGCAGATCAGGGCCTGTGATCTTGAGAGCCTCAGCGGCAGTGGAGGCCTTGCCTGCGTCCCGCCACAGGATCGAGGCGCAGGCTTCTGGGCTGGCCACTGTGTAAACGCTGTGCTCGAACATCAGCAACCGGTCGGCTATGCCGATGCCCAGGGCGCCACCAGATCCGCCTTCGCCGATCACCGTGGCAAGGATCGGCACCCGCAGCCGGAACATCTCACGGAGATTGACGGCGATCGCTTCACCCTGCCCCTGCTCCTCGGCCAGCACCCCCGCGTAGGCCCCCGGCGTATCGATGAAACTCAAGATCGGCAGGCGAAAGCGATCGGCATGCTCCATCAGCCGCATCGCCTTGCGATAGCCCCCTGGGGATGCCATGCCGAAGTTGCGGGCGACATTCTCCTTGGTGTCGCGGCCTTTTTGATGTCCGAGCAGCACCACACCCTGCTCACCGATCCTGCCAACCCCACCCACTAGGGCCCGGTCGTCACTGCCACGGCGGTCGCCATGCAGCTCCAGCCACTCATCAGTAATCACCTGGATGTAGTCCAGGGTGCTGGGCCGCTGGGGGTGGCGGGCCACCTGGATCTTCTGGGAGGGCGTCAGGGCATCGAAGATGTCTTTGCGACGTCTGGTGGCCAGGGTCTCGAGCTGCAGCAGCTGCTGACTCACATCCACCTCCGAGTCGCGTGCCAACTGGCGGATCTGCTCGATCTGCTCTTCGAGCTCAACGAGGGGTTTTTCGAACTCCAGCAAGGCGCGGCGGGCCATGGCGGGGATGGGCAAGGGGAGTAAAGGTATTCAGGCAGTAGTCAGGGCCGGGGTGGGATCGATCTGGGCAGACAGCCCCAGGGCCTCGAAGCCATGGCTCAGGGAGGCGGCACCGATCAGATCCATCTTGTCGAGGCTGATGTTGTTGCGCCCCCAGCTGAAGTTGGTGTGGATACCTTCGAACTCCAGCAGAATGGCCTCGGCGAAACAGGCAAACATCTGACGTTTGGGGTTGTCCATTTCAGCCATTTCCATCATTTGCCAGGTGATGTCGCTGAAAAACTCAACGATGCCGCCCTTCAATACATGGATGCCGTTGCCACTGGCCTTGGTGTCTAGGTTTTTCGGGTAGCCGCCGTCGATCATCAGGCAGGGCGACTTAAGACTGGCCGCATCAATGCTCAGCGTTTGGGGCAAGCTGGCCACCCACACCACTACATCGGCTTCCGGTAGGGCCTCCTCCAGCTTGAGGATCCGGCCGCCGCCAAGCTCCTGCTGTAGGTCCAGCAAGGGTTGGGCCTGGCGGGCGACCAGTAAGAGCTCCTTGACTCCAGTGCGCTGACTCAGCCAGCGGCATACAGCGCTGCCGATATCACCGGTAGCCCCAATGACTGCGACCCGGGCCTGGCTCAGATCAATACCGAGCTTGGGGGCATTGGTTTCCACCTGGCGACAAATCACCCAGGCGGTGTGGGTATTTCCGGTAGTGAATCGCTCCCATTCCAAGGTGGTGGAACGGATTTGCTGCTCCTTGAGCAGGTTGAAATTTTCAAAAATGATCGAGGTAAACCCGCCTAAAGCGGTGATATCGATACCATTTTTTTGGGCCAGCTCCATGGCGCTGAGCACCTTGCGGCGAGCGGTTTTAAACCGACTCAGCATTTCTGGCACGAAGCAGGAGTCGATGTATGCCCCTTCTATGGTCTTGCCTGTGGCGCTGGTGACCTGAAGATGCTCCACCAATTGGGGCGGGGCACTACACCAAACGTCGAGGTCACCTTCGGCAAACTCTTCAAAGCCAAGAGTGCGAGCCTTTTCACGGGCAGCCTCGAAGCTTGTGGAGTGACCGATCAGGCCGAACATGGGCAACCCCAGGGGATGTCGCGGACGCTACATCTTGCCACGACACCCCTGGCAGGAGGCTTCAGCCGATCAATGCAGCAGCTGCCATTTTGGCAATCTCCCTGGAAGTGAAGCCAACTTCGAGCAGAGCCTCTTGGTAGGAGGTGAGGAAATCGGCCATCAAATCCTCCTGGTCCATTTGCAGAACAGCCGCGTCGCCAGCGACCTGCTGGAGCATCTTGCGCACCAGGGGCAGATTCTCACGGTTTGCCTGCTCCAGCTCCCCTCGCACCGTTTCAAGGTTGGCTTTCAGCCATTCCTGACCGTAATTAAGGTGTGTGTACTCATCTTTGACTACACCTTCGGTGATCTTACGCGCAAATGGATCGGCTACAGGGATATAGATGTGATAAGCCGAAATGGCAAAGGCCTCGATCAGAATGGCCTGAATCAAAAGACAGGTTGTGACCTTACCTTCAGCTAAAGCCTTCTGAAAGTTGTTGTGCAGAGGCGAGAAGAACTCCTTAGCAAACGGCATGTCAGCAGTGACGCCGAGGTTGTTGGCGCAAGCTGTGAAGCCCTTCATGTGCTTCAGCTCCATGCGGGCCAATTTTGTGAGCTCCTCAGCTTGGTCGGGGAGAAGCCCACCGATAGAGATGTAATTGTCGTGAGCTTCCTGCTCACCTTCAATCACGATCGCGTTGATGCGGCTGTAGGCGTCCTTGTAGGTGTCTGTGCTGAAGTCGGGCAGTTGGTCGGATGGGAACGCCTCAGTGACATTCTCAGTCACATTGTCAGTGACATTGGTAGGAGCAAGAGTTGCCATGGCAGCCGCGCTGTTGGATCTGATCATCTGACTGTAACCACCCCCTACCGAACTCTGACCGTCCCTTGGCCTGGCCAGGGGCTGGCCAGCAGGGTTTCGAAGCGGTGCTGCCAACCTGCGACCAACCGGTCAAAAAGTTGGGCTCCCAGGGCTGCAGAAGCGCCGCGGGCGTCGCCAACCACTCCGGTGAGGCTGAGTTCCTGGCTGAGCCAGGCAAGCGGGGCGGCCCCTTCCAGGCTCCAGCCCGCGGGGATGACCTCGCCTCGCTTGCCGTCGCAGGGGCGCTGCTCGCCCACCAGCTGGGGGGCGAGGTGCAGCATCAGGCTGGTTTCCGCCAGGCCCGCGTGCAGCCCGTCGGAGCGCTCCGGCTCGGGGATGAGCTCGGCGATCCCCTCGGGACCACTCCATAAAAAGCAGGGCAGCACGGCTAGCGCGGGCCGCTCCGCCCGCAGCTGGCGCGCGGCGGTCTGAAGCAGTGATATTTGGCCTCCGTGTCCGTTAAACAACACCAGCCGCTGAAAACCTGTGCCGGCAAGTTCATGGCCTACGGCCACCAGTTGCTCGATCAGGACCTGGGGGGGGAGGCTGATGGTGCCACTGAAACCACGGTGCTCTGGGGAGAAGCCAATGCTCTGCAGCGGCAGCCGCAAGATGGGCAGGCTTGGCTCCAGCGCTGCCAAAACTGCGTCCAGCACTCGCTCAGCAAACAGGCCATCCGTTCCGAGCGGCAGTTGGGGGCCGTGTTGCTCGACCGCCCCCCAGGGCCAGACAACCGTGCTTCCTGGCTGGGCTGCAAGCTCCTGAACCTGCGGCCAGGCCAGCTGCTCAAGGTGGCGCTGCTGGGGCATTTTTTGAGGACTGATCACTACAGTGTGGGGCTCTCAGCCCTTAGTGGAGATGGCCGGTACCGGCAGTCAACCGCCCTCATCCTCATCCCGGCCCGTGCCCCCTGGTCCTGCGCGCCCAGTGCCTGCACGCCCCCAGCCTCTGGCGCCCCTGCGTAAGCCGCCCCAGGTGTTGATGATCCGCAAGGACGAGCCAGCCCCGCAGTCGTCTGCGACTGAACCTGCGCTTGCCGCAGCTCCCCAGGCTCCCGCTCAGCTCGCTCCCGTTAACCGGGTTGCAGCACCTGCCAGCACTCCTGTCCGAAACGACGACGACCTGTTTGACCTGGGGTCCATGGAGGGCCTCACCATGGCCGACCTGCTGGGCCCTGACCCGAGTCAGAAGCGGGCTCCCAAGGCTGCTGTTGCCGGAGAGCCCAGCACCAAGCCCGCGGCGCGGAGCGTCGACGATTTCGACTTTGACGAAGAAGCCTTTCTGGCGGCTCTCGACGACCACGAGCCCCATGGCACCACTGGAGAGGTGGTGCGCGGCACCGTGATCGGTGTCGAAAGCGATGGCGTTTACGTGGATATCGGCGGCAAGGCGCCGGGTTTCATGCCCAAGAAAGAGTGCGGCCTGGGGGTGATCACCAACCTCAAGGAGACCTTTCCGAAGGGGCTGGAGGTGGATGTGCTCGTCACCGGTGAGCAAAACGCCGATGGCATGGTGACCATCAGCGCCCGTGCCTTGGCCCTGCGCCAGAGCTGGGAGAAGGTGAGGCTCCTGGAGAAGGAGGGCAAGGTGGTGCAGGTCAAAGTGAACGGCTTCAATCGAGGTGGTGTCACCTGTGAACTTGAGGGATTGCGCGGCTTCATCCCCCGTTCCCAGCTGCAGGAGGGCGAAAACCATGAGGCTTTGGTGGGTAAGACCCTTGGTGCCGCTTTCCTAGAGGTCAATCCAGAGACCCGCAAGTTGGTGTTGTCGGAGAAGAAAGCTGCCACTGCAGCCCTGTTCCAAAACCTGGAGGTGGGTCAGCTGGTCGAAGGCCAGGTGGTGGCAATTAAGCCCTATGGCTTGTTTGTCGATCTAGGCGGTGTGAGCGGTTTGTTGCATCAATCGGCAATTAGTGGTGGTCAGCTGCGGGACCTGCGTGAGGTTTTTGGCCAGGGAGACCGGGTCAAGGCCCTGATCACCGAGCTGGATCCGGGCCGGGGCCGCATCGCCCTCAATACCGCCCTTCTCGAGGGACAGCCCGGTGAACTGCTGATCGATCGCGACAAGGTGATGGCTGAGGCTCCAGATCGGGCCAACCGGGCCCGCTCCGTGCTGCGCCAGCAAGAACAAGGGGCCGGATGAAGCAGGCCGCTCCAGATTGGGAGCTCGACTACTACTCCCGTCCCATCCTTGAAGAAGATGGCAAAAAGCGCTGGGAGCTGCTGATTTGTTCCACCCCTGAGGTGCCCGGACCAGGGGAGGTAGCGAGCGAATCCTTCCGCTGGGCCCAGGCCTGCCCTGCCACCAGCGTTAATTCGATCTGGCTGAGGGAGGCTCTGGAGGCAGCATTGGCTGGTGCTGCCTCCCAGGGTTTTGGGCCGCCTCGGCGGCTGCGCTGCTGGCGTGGCTCGATGCGCACCATGGT
Organism: Cyanobium sp. BA5m-21; assembly: GCF_024346235.1. NCBI lineage: Bacteria > Bacillati > Cyanobacteriota > Cyanophyceae > Synechococcales > Prochlorococcaceae > Cyanobium > Cyanobium sp. BA5m-21. Next base: position 69,932 of record NZ_JAGQCO010000007.1, on the reverse strand, counting down.
GCAGCGGGCTGCTGAGGGGCTGGGATTGGAGCTGGTGCCCAGCCGCCGTACCTACGCCCTAGTCAACTGGCTGCAGGAGCGGGAGCGCCTGGTGTATCCCCAGGAGCCCGGCTACATGGCGGGCCCGCTAGCACCGCCCCCCCAGGCTTTGCGACCGATTGCGGTGCCCTTGCCGGAAGAGGCGCGGGGCGACAGCTGGGCCTGGGCCACCTTGCCCTTGGGTGTCCTAGCCGCTGCATCGGAGTGGGAGGTTGGCTTTGCGGGCCTCGTACCCCTACCAGAGGCGGGGGCTGCCGAACTGCCGGTGCCGGGCATTCGCCTATTCAGCTCCACCAGGGCCCTGGCCCTGGCCGGCTGGCTGGCTGGGCTCGAACCCGTGCGGCTTGAGATCAGTGGCCCGCAGCTAGTGCTTGAGGCAGGCCTTGAGGATCGCTGGCTGCTCACCAACTTGCCGGCTGAGGAGGCAGAGGTGGCCACTGCGGCTTTTGCTGCCGCCCGAGAGCAGGCCGGTGGCCTTCAGTTCCTTGCCGTTCAAGCCAGCGAGCAGGACCAGCGCTTTGAGGGCTTCTGGTTGCTGCGCGATCTTCCCGACGCTTGATTCCCCACGATGGCCGAAGCGGTTGATCCCCCCTTTGATCGTCCCGACCGGGACTTCAATCCCTTGCCCGGTTGGACCTGGGTAGGTACCTATGGCGGCTACTACCTCCAGTGCGACCTGCTCCAGTCGTTTGAGCATGGCTTCTTTACACGTCAATGGCAGGGACGGGGGCCTGAGGTGCTGGCGGCTTATTTGAGCGCTGGGGTGAGTGTGCACCGTCTGCGTCAGGTGCACAGCGCCTTGGTTTTGCCAGCCAGCCAGGCCAGCGCCGATCCCTTTCCCGAGGCCGATGGTCTTATTAGTGATGCCGGCGGCCAAAGCCTCTGGGCTTGTGGCGCTGACTGCACCCCGGTGCTGATTGCTGATCCCGCTACTGGCCGGGTGGCGGCTTGCCACGCTGGTTGGCGCGGTGTGGCTGGAGGCATCCTCGAGCGCGCCGTGCAGCAGCTGGTGGATGGAGGCAGTCGGCCGGCCGAGCTGCTGGTGGCCCTAGGACCAGCGATCGGCGGTGGCTCCTACCAAGTGCAGCGGCTGGTGTCTGAACAGGTTGCGGCGTCTCTAGCCGCCGCCCCTGATGCGTCTTTGCTGCCTGTTCTGCTTGAGCAGTTGCGTCAGTGCGGCGCTCTGCAGGCCGATCCAAACCCTATGAAAGACCGCCTTGATATTCGCCTTGCCGCCCAGCTCCAACTGGAGCGACTTGGGGTGCCCACGGCGCAAATTGGCCGCTGCCCTCTTTGCACAGCCAGCGAACCACTGCTTTTTCACTCCTGGCGGCGCGATCAGGTGAAGGCGGTGCAGTGGAGCGGCATTGTTTCTCAGGCTTGAATCTTGGCGCTGTTTCGAGCTGGATTCGCCTTCAATCAAAGCCGCGTAGCTTGCATTCGGGCCTGTTTCTGCGCAATAATGCAGAAGTTGCATAATTATGATCAATGCTCACTGGTGTCGACCTCCTCGCCAAGGTCAAAGAACTCGGGGATGTGAGCAAGTCTGACTTGGTTCGCGCTTGCGGCTATGTCTCCCACAAAAAAGATGGTTCGGAACGGCTGAACTTCACAGCCTTCTACGAGGCTCTCTTAAATGCCAAGGGAGTCGATTTTGGCAGTGCAGCCAAAACCGGGAAGGGCGGCCGAAAACTCAGCTTCAACACCAAGGTCCAGTTCAACGGCAACTTGATGGTCGGCAAGGCTTATACGGGCATGCTTGACCTCAAGCCTGGCGATGAGTTCGAAATCAAGTTGGGTCGCAAACAGATTCGCTTGGTACCACTGGGTGCTGAGGACGAGGAAGAGTGATCGACAGGGCTACCTGTTCGGCCACTTTGATGCCATCAATTGCTGCCGAGAGGATTCCGCCGGCATAACCAGCTCCCTCGCCGGCTGGGTATAACCCTGGGGTGTTACCACACTCCAGGGTTATTTCGTCTCTGGGTAGCCGCACGGGCGACGAGGTGCGGGTCTCTACACCGGTGAGCAGGGCATCGCCCATTAGGAAGCCTGGAATGCGGCGATCGAAGGCGGGCAGGGCCTCTCGGATAGCTGTCAGCACGAACTCCGGTAGGCAGCCAGCCAAATTTCCATAGCAAACTCCTGGTTGGTATGAAGGAATCACTCCGCCACTGCCCTCACTTGAGCGGTTGGCGAGGAAATCTCCAACCCGCTGGGCAGGTGCTTGGTAGTTAGATCCGCCTGTAACAAAGGCGCGCCCCTCCCAATAGCGCTGAAAAGCAACGCCGGCGAGGGGATCGTCGTCTCTTTCCCCATAGGGCGTCAGATCGGCTAGCTCGATACCCACCACGATGCCGCTGTTGGCATTGCGTTCATTGCGGGTGTGCTGGCTCATGCCATTGGTAACTACTCGACCTGGCTCCGAGGTAGCCCCCACCACCAATCCCCCCGGGCACATGCAAAAGCTGTAGACACTGCGGCCCAAGTTGGCTGTCTCACGGCAGTGATGCACCAGCTTGTATTCAGCTGGGCCCAGGCGGGGGTGGCCGGCGGCCTGCCCCCAGCGGGCCCTGTCAATCAGGCTCTGGGGGTGTTCGATGCGTAGACCAGCGGCAAAAGGCTTGGGCTGCATCGCCACGCCGGCGGTTTTCAACATCTCAAAGCTGTCCCGGGCGCTGTGGCCAAGGGCCAGCACCACCTGGGTGGCGGCAATTCGTTCGCCGCTATCGAGCTGCAGACCCTGAATGGAGCGGTCCACGGGATTTAGCTCCAGGCCGTCTACCCGGCACTCGAAGCGCACCTCGCCCCCTAGGGCCTCGATTCGCTGCCGCAACCCCCGCACCACCGTGGCCAGTTTGTAGGTGCCGATGTGGGGGTGGTGCAGGGTGAGGATGTCAGGGTTAGCGCCTGCGGCAACTAGCTCCTCCAGCACCTTGCGCACGTAGGGCTTGGCTTCGCTCACCTGGCTGTAAAGCTTGCCGTCGGAGAAGGTGCCAGCCCCACCCTCGCCAAATTGGGCATTTGATTCGGGATTGAAGTCAGCGCTCCCCTTCCAAAAGCCGAAGGTGTCGGCGCTGCGCTCCTTGACCGCCTTGCCCCGCTCCAGCAGTAGGGGACGAAACCCCATCTGGGCCAGCAGCAGGGCCGCGAAATAGCCGCAGGGACCAGCTCCCACCACCACTGGTCGCAGCTTTCCAGCGTTGGCTCCGCTTACGACGGGGTGATAGGTCGTGTCGGGGCAGGGCCGCAGATGGGGGTCGCCGGCAAAGCGCTTTAGAAGCCGGGCCTCGGCACGGGCATCAAGGTCCAAATCCAAATCCAGGCTGTAAACGATGGTGATCGCCGCGCTCTTGCGGGCATCAACGCTGCGCTTAACCAGCCGCAACCCAAGTAGTTGATCGGGGGCGAGCCGCAGGCGCCTCAGCACTGCCGCCGCCAGGTCGGCCTCGCTGTGGTCGAGGGGCAGCTTCAATTCGCTCAGGCGCAGCACTACCGACTCCAAGGGGGCGCCTGCACGGGAGCCGGGCGCTGATTCATGGCGTTATTTCAGCAGTCTTGGCTCCACTGCGCCTGAAATTGAATTGGGCTGCCAGGCTGGAGGTCGATGCGGCGTCGATTCTTTGTCGATTACCCACTGCCCCCTTTGCATGGCCCTGGCGGTCCTTTGTGTGCTGCGAGCCACGGCCCACGGCACCTTGCTCTGGCGTCTGTCTGCCTAGGCGGGGCGCTAAACCATGGGCATGTTCCAGCGCAGCACGCCGAAGAACCTCACCTGGCCGATGGTCACCTGGCCTGGTGCGTTCGTCTCCCGACGTGGCTTCCTCAGCTTGGCTGGCTTGGGAGTAGCCGCCCTTGCGGCCTCAGGCCTGAGCCCTGAGGCCACTGCCGCCCCTAGAGGCGGTGCCAAACCGCTGCTGCCGCCCCGGGGCGACCTGCGCCTGGTGGCGATCAGCGATCTCAACAGCAGCTACGGCTCCACCAGCTACCTGCCGGAGGTGCTGCGGGCCGTTGAACTGATCCCCAGCTGGAAACCCGATCTGGTGCTCTGCGGCGGCGACATGGTGGCGGGCCAGAAGCAGGGCCTCAGCCGGGTACACCTCAGCGCCATGTGGGCCTCCTTCCATCGCCAACTGCTGGCACCTCTGGAGCGGGCTGGGCTGCCGGTGGCGATCACCATGGGCAACCACGACGCCTCTTCCGCCCGCTCTGGGGGCCACTACATATTTGAGCTCGATCGCCAGGAGGCCGAGCGTTATTGGCGCGGCCAGCAGAATGCCTTGGGGTTGAAGTTTGTTGATGCCAGCCGCTTTCCCTTCGCTTACAGCGTGCGTCAGCACGACCTTTTCCTGCTGGTGTGGGATGCCTCCTCGGCCGCCCTGCCCGCCGAACAGGTGGCCTGGGCCGAGCGCCAGCTGCGCAGCCCCGAGGCCCAATCGGCCCGGTTGCGGCTGGTGCTTGGCCACCTGCCGCTGCTGGCCGTAGGAGAGGGCCGGGACCGGCCTGGCGAAGTGTTGCAGCAGAGCGAGTCCCTGCGCCAGTTGCTGGAGCGCACCGGCGCCCATGCCTACATCAGCGGCCACCATCACGCCTTCTTCCCAGGCCGGGTGGGTCAACTGGACCTGCTCAACCTCGGTGCCCTGGGCAGCGGTCCGCGCCGCCGGCTGCAGGACAGCACGGCTCCGGTGCAGACCCTCACCGTGATCGATGCCTTCTGGCCCCAGGGTGATGGCGCGGGACGCACGACCTACACCAGCTACAACATGACCACCCTGGAGTCGATCAGCAGCCAGCAGCTACCGGCCCAGATTCAACCCAGTCAGGGACCGCCGCTGCGGCGGATCGGCTGAGAGATGCGGTTGGCGGCTCAGGCCAAGCTGGCCTCGATCCTGGCCACCTCCAGGCGGGTGGCGATCACGGCGTCGGGGTTGAGGCTGATCGAATCAATGCCCTCCTCCACCAGGAAGCGAGCGAAATCGGGGTAGTCGCTGGGGGCTTGGCCGCAGATGCCGATCTTGCGGCCGCAGCGTTTGGCGCTTTGGATTGCCAGGCGAATCATGGCCTTCACGGCCGGATGGCGCTCGTCAAACAACTCAGCCACCAAGGCTGAATCGCGATCCAGCCCCAGGGTGAGCTGGGTGAGGTCGTTGGAGCCGATCGAGAAGCCATCGAAGCGCTCGGCAAACGCCTCTGCCGCGATCACGTTGCTTGGTAGCTCGCACATCACATACACCTCAAGCCCGTTTTCACCCCGCACCAGGCCGGAGCGGGCCATTTCGGCCAACACCCGATCCCCCTCCTCGGGGGTGCGGCAGAAAGGCACCATCGGGATCACATTGGTGAGTCCCATGGCATCGCGCACCCGTTTAAGGGCCTGGCATTCGAGGGCAAAAGCAGCGCGGAAGGCGGGGGCGTAATAGCGGGAGGCGCCCCGCCAGCCGAGCATCGGGTTCTCCTCGTTGGGTTCAAACGCAGCTCCCCCAAGCAGGCGAGCGTATTCATTGCTCTTGAAATCGGAAAAGCGCAGGATCACCGGCCTGGGATAGAAAGCCGCTGCAATGCGGGCCATGCCCTGGGCCAGTAGATCCACGTAGTACTCGGCGGGGCTGGTGTGGCCGGCCGTTAACCGGGCTATCTGCTGCCGCTGCTCGGCGTCAGCAACCCGCTCAGGCTGGAGCAGGGCCAACGGGTGCACCTTGATGTGATTGGCGATGATGAACTCCAGCCTGGCCAGGCCCACCCCGTCGCAGGGAATGGCCGCAAGGTTGAAGGCCTCCTCCGGATTGCCCACACTTATCAAGATCTGGGTGCGGGTGACGGGCAGATCGCCAATGGCCTGCTCCGTGACGCTGAACGGCAGGTTGCCCCGGTACACCCGGCCGACATCGCCTTCGCAGCAGCTGATCGTGATGGCGTCGCCGTCATGGATGCGCTGGGTGCCATCGCCGGTGCCGACGATGGCCGTAATGCCCATCTCGCGGGCAATGATCGCCGCATGGCAGGTGCGGCCGCCCTGGTCGGTCACCACGCCGCTGGCTCGTTTGAGGATTGGTTCCCAGTCGGGGTCGGTGCGTTCGGTGATCAGTAGGTCGCCAGCCTCAAAACGGCTGATTTCGCCGGGATCCTTAATCACCCGGGCTACGCCGCTGCTCACCGAGGCGCCGATGGCGCGGCCGCTCACCAGGGTTTGCGCCTGATGGGGCTCCAGGTGCCAGCTGCGCAGCACCGCCTGCTGCTGCCGCGACTGCACGGTTTCCGGACGGGCTTGGAGGATGAACAGCTCGCCTGTGAGGCCATCTTTTGCCCACTCGATGTCCATCGGCGTGGGAGCGCCACGCTTAGCGCTGTAGTGACGCTCGATTTGGCAGGCCCAGCGGGCCAGGGTGAGGCACTCGTCATCGCTGAGGGCGAAGCGGTTGCACTCGGCTTCCGGCACGGGCTCGTTTGTCACGGTTATCCCCGCTTCCCCATACACCATCCGGATCGCCTTGCTGCCCAGTCGCTTACTGAGGATCGGCGCAAAGCCCTGCTCAAGCGTTGGCTTAAAAATCAGCACCTCATCGGGGTTAACGGCGCCCTGCACAACGTTTTCACCGAGGCCGTAGGCGGCGGTGAGCAGCACCGCGTCGCGGAAGCCTGTCTCGGTGTCGATGCTGAACATCACCCCGGCGCAGGCCAGATCGGAGCGCACCATGCGCTGCACACCGATCGAAAGGGCGACCTCGAGGTGATCAAAACCATTGAGCTGGCGGTAGGAGATGGCCCGGTCGGTGAACAGCGACGCGTAGCAACGCCGGCAGGCCTGCAGCAGGGCAGCTTCGCCCTGAATATTGAGGAAGGTCTCCTGCTGGCCAGCAAAGCTGGCATCGGGCAGGTCTTCGGCTGTGGCGCTCGAGCGCACTGCTACCGCTGGCAAAACGCCATCTAGTGTTGCCAGCTCTCGATAGGCGGCCAGGATCGCTTCGCTGAGGTCGGCGGGCAAGGTGGTGTTCAGCAGCAGGTTCCGGGCGGCTTTGCCGGCGGCCTGCAGGGCACCGAGATCATCAGCATCCAGGTTTTGGAGTAGATCCTGCAGTGGAGTTCTTAGGTCGTTGCTGCGCAGAAGGTGGCTGTAGGCGGCGGCTGTGGTGGCGAAGCCTCCAGGCACCCGCACACCCTGGCCCGCGAGCTCGCGGATCATTTCGCCTAGGGAGGCGTTTTTGCCGCCCACCTCGGCGATCGCCCCGATGCCAACTGCCGCGAACGGCACGACGAGCAGTTCGCGGCAGTTGGCACGGGTAGTTGGCATGGGTAAGTTGGCAGCCACCATGAATCTGGCGCCTTCTTGGGGCGTTGTCTTAACTGGAAGCCAGCGATGCAGGCCCCACACCCCCTGCCGCTGGTTCGAAATAGGTGGCACAGTGGGGTGAAGCTTTTTCGTTGCTCGCAAGTTTCTGTGTCTCGCTTTTCCCTCGCCTGGATCGCTGCTTCCGCCCTAAGTACCACCACTCTGCTGGGAGCTCCTGTCTTCGCCCAGTCGCCTGGGGCCGCCGCCGCTGCGGCCAAGCCAGTCAGCCTGGAGACCATGAACGATCTGGCTCTCGCCGCCGCCGTCAACGTCTGTGAGCTGGCGGTAGAGCAGAAATTGGCCGTGCAAAACGCCGTTATCTCCAATGCCAAGGCGATCACCTACGTGGTGACCGCTGCCCATGGCGGTCAGATAGCTGGCAGCGGCAAGCTTGAAGCCGCCCAGATTGTCAACGGCAGCATTGTGCAGATTGTGGGACGGGTTAAGCAGGGCTGTTACGCCAAGATCACCGCCGACGACAAAAAATTTGTGGACGAAGTGATCGCCCAGTACACAGCCCAGGCCTCCAAAGCCCAGCCCAAGAAGTAAAGAGCTTGCCCTTTGACTGGAGATCAGTCGGAGTCGGAAGACTCTGGCTTGCTCTCCGGTAGGAGTTGGGCGAGTAGCCCAGCCGCCATCAGCAATCCGCCCAAGCTAAGGGCCAAGGTTTTATTACTCGCCGCGGGGCCCTCACTCCATACCCCCGCCGCCAGGAAGGCTCCCCCCAGCAGCAGGGAGGGCACCAGCACGATGCCCTTGGCGGTGCGATTCAGACTCATGGGCAGATAAGTGGCCTCATTCAGGCTGCGACGTTGGCACAGTCGGCGCTGGCGAGCGAGTCGGCTTGGGCCAGACCAGCTGCGATTAATCCGTTGCCCAGATCTGCTGCTTGGTTTGTGCTGCCACGCACGGGAGCAAGCGGCTGAACCCTTGCCAACAGGACACCCTGGTTTTGGCCCATCGGCCGCAAATTGACGCGGGTGTGGCGAGGAACGGCTTGGCGAAGCCAGGCCACTGCCTCAGCCTGCTGAGCTTCAGGCACCTCCACACAGGCCAGCTGCACCGTGTAGCTACGGTTTTGGTCGCCTAGCTGCAGCAGGGTTGCCCCCCGCACCTGCAGCACCTCTGCCGCCAAGGCGGCTCCAGGCCACACCAGTAAAAGCGCCAGCAATGCGGCGAGCCATCTCAAAGCTTGGCGCCGCAGCTGGGGCAGAACAGGTGGGCACTTTCGGTGGTGCTACCGCAGGAGTGGCAATGGCGGCTCGTGTCGATAGCAAGCTCCGGATGGGATGGCAGCCCCACCATCTGGGCGTTGCTGGCGCCGGGGGGAACCATCGGATAGCAGTTCTCGTTGCGGCGCACCTTGACATCGATGAAGGCAGGACCGGGATGGTCAAGGGCCTCCTGCAGTTGCTGGCGCAGGTTGGCCCGTTCATCGATGCGCACGCCCCGAACGCCGAAGGATTCCGCTAGAGCTGCGAAATTCGGCATGCCATTGGTCATTTCCGAGGCCGAATAGCGCTCTCCGTAGAAGCTCTCCTGCCACTGGCGCACCATGCCCTGCCAGCCGTTGTTAATTACCACCACCTTCACCGGCAGGTTGTATTGGCTGAGAGTGCCCAGTTCCTGAATGTTCATCAGGATGCTGGCGTCGCCGGCAACACAGATCACCTGCTCATCGGGGAAGGCGGTCTGCACGCCCATGGCTGCGGGCATGCCGAAACCCATCGTGCCAAGGCCCGCCGAGCTGATCCAGCGCCGGGGGCCATTGTGTAGAAATTGGGCTGCCCACATTTGGTGTTGGCCCACATCTGTGGTGTAGAAGGCATCCGGTGCCAGCTCCCTCAGGGCGACAATCACTTCCTGGGGGGCGATGTCTCCCTCCGGATCGGGCACCACCAGGGGATAGTTCTGCTTCCAGCTGTCGATGCGCTGCAACCAGGCCTCGGTGCGGCCCTCCGAGCTGTCCTGGGCTGAGGCAGCCAGAAGGGCTGCTAGCGCGGCCTGGACATCGGCCACCAAGGCCACATCGGGTAGGCGAGTTTTGCCCATCTCAGCCGCGTCGATATCGATGTGGATCACCTGGGCCCGGGGCGCAAAGCCATCCAGCCGGCCTGTGACCCGGTCATCGAAACGGGCACCGGTGGCAATCAGCAGATCGCACTCTGTGACTGCGAAATTGGCATAGGCGGTGCCGTGCATGCCGAGCATGCCCACAGATTGAGGGTGCTTCTCATCGAAGGCTCCCTTACCCATCAAGGTGGTGGTGACAGGCAGGCGGAAGCGTTCGGCCAGCTGTTTCACGGCGCCATGGGCCCCGCTGCTGATGGCTCCGCCACCGACGTAGAGCAGGGGGCGACGGGCTTGGCGGATCAAGGCCAGAGCCGCGGCAACGGCCTCGGGGTCGGGGCTGGGTGGCAACTTGAATCCAGCTGGGATCGCCGAGCCCGGAGCCACCGGCGTGTAGTCAAATTCCTCCAGACCGACGTCCTTGGGCACGTCAATCAGCACAGGGCCGGGCCTGCCACTGGCTGCAATCAAAAAGGCTTCAGCCACGATCCTGCCGATATCGCGGGGATCGCGCACCACCCAGGAGTGCTTCACGATCGGCAGGGTTATGCCGAAGATGTCGGTTTCCTGGAAGGCGTCGGTGCCAATCGAGGCCCGCGGCACCTGCCCGGTGATCACCACCATCGGCACCGAGTCCATCTGGGCGGTGGCGATGCCGGTGACCAGGTTGGTGGCGCCAGGCCCCGAAGTTCCAAAGCAGACGCCAACTTCGCCGGTGGCTCGCGCGTAGGCATCGGCCGCATGGGTGCCGCCCTGCTCATGGCGCACCAGGATGTGCTTCAACCAGCCACGGGACTCTGCCTTGTGCAGTTCGTCATAGATGGGCAGGATCGCGCCGCCGGGATAGCCAAAGATGTGGCGCACCCCATGGCGATGCAGGGCGTCCATAAGGGCATAGCCGCCGTTTACTCGCTGAGGAGCAAAAGCTTCAGAAGCAGTGTCATCACCACTGGTTGTGGCGGTAGCGGACTGGGCCGCAGAGGCGAGGGGCGTCAGCGTCACGGCTGCTGAAGGCCAATCAACTTGGCGGTTAACGGATTACGGCAACCTTAGTTGCCGGCGGCGCTTTCGGGGCCGTTGCCCGCCCCGGTTGCTGGCGCCTGCCGGCTGCCATAGCTCGCAGGATCTGGGCTGGGTCTAGCCAGCGGCCGCCATGGCGCATGCCCCAATGCAGGTGTGGACCAGTAGTGCGGCCGCTCATGCCCACATGGCCGATTAGTTGCCCCGTGCGTACGCCCTGGCCCTGGCGCAGCAGCACCTGACCACTGCTGTAGGTGCCGCCAGAAACCCGGCCGGACAAATGGCAGTAGATGTGCTCGTAATCGCCCGAACGAATCACCAGCCCCAAGCCGCAGCCTCCGTCGTTGATCACGTCCTGCACTGAGCCAGCCCACCAGTTGCGGATCGGCGATCCCATGGGCGCCGCGATATCAAGGCCGTAATGGGGCTCTACCCGACCCCAGGGGCCGGTGCGGGTACCGAAATGGCTGGTGTAAGCCAGGAAGCTGGTGACGGGGAAAACTCCCATCTGCCAGCGACTCTGGGCCAGCCCCGCAGAGCTGGACAGCAGCAGGCAGGCGCTGCCGCTGAACAAGACCGCCGCCGCGGTAAGTCCGGCCTGCATTAGACGGCTCTGCATTAGAGGGCGCTCAGAGCAGGCCCAGCACATGCAGGGGTCCCTTTCCACTGAGTAGCTCCAGCAGGAAAGCGGAAAATCCCACCATCGCCAAGCGCCCATTCCAAACTTCAGAGCTGTTGTTCCAACCCCAGGCCCATTTGTCCTGGGGGTAGAGCTTCACCTTGCTGGGCAATTCGGCGGCTTGGTCGAGGTTCACCTCGGGCCCAGCCATGGCCTGCTGCACCAGATCGGCCAAGCCGTTGATGAAGGCCGGGGTGGTGTCTAGGGCTGGCACACGCCGGAAATTGATGATGCCTGCCTCGGTAGCTATCTCCCGGTATTCGATATCGATCTCCTCGAGGGTTTCAATGTGCTCGCTGACGAAACTGATCGGCACAACCACCAAATCTTTGATGCCAGCGGCGCCGAGATCCTGCAGGGCATCATCTGTGTAAGGCCTAAGCCACTCCACCGGACCTACCCGGCTCTGGTAGGCGAGCGTGAAGGGATTGGCGAAGCCCAGATCACTATCAAGTCGCTCCATGATCAGCTGGGCGCAGGCTTCGATCTCTTTTTGGTAGGGGTCGCCCGCCTCCTCCACATAGCTCTTAGGCACCCCATGGGCACTAAAAAACACATGGGCTTTTGAGGGCTCGGGGCAAGCCTGGATTTCGCGGGCAACCAAGCCAGCCATGGCACCCACGTAGCCGGGGTCGTCGTAGTAGCTGCGAATGCAGCGGATCGGCAGCAGGGAAAAGCCACTGTCGGCCTGGCGCAACCGTTGCAGCTCGCGGAAACTCGAACCGCTGGTGCTGATCGAAAAGTGGGGATAGAGGGGCAGCACCACCACCTCCTCAACCCCGTCGGCCTTGATGTCGGCCACAGCCGACTCGGTGAAGGGATGCCAGTAGCGCATCGCCACATAGCTGGTGGCTTCGATGCCGCGAGTGCGCAGTTCGCTCTGCAGTTCGCGGGCCTGTTGCTCGGTGATACGCCGCAGCGGCGAACCACCACCGATGGAGCGGTACGCCTCCTGGGACTTACCAGCCCGCAGGGTACTAATCAACCAGGCCAACGGTTTTTGTAGGGCTGGATTGGGCAACCGAATGATTTCCGGATCGGAAAACAGGTTGTAAAGAAACGGGCCAACGTCCTGGATACGCTCGGGTCCACCGAGGTTCAGCAGCAGCACGCCAACTTTGGCCATGCTCTCGTTCCACGCGGCTCAGAGGATCAGAGCGTAACGCTGCCGCTCCTCCCCTAGCGACCAAGGCGCAGGATCGATAACGTCAAGTTGTGTGCTGCAACGTCAGCCTCTGTGCTGGGCCCATGGCAAAAGCAGCGGTGGAGGTGGATCTGGCTAGGGCAGATGCCAGCTCAGCAGTCTCCACTGAAGCCTTGGCCAACTTGCAGATCGGTCTCGCCCAGGCAAACCAAGCCCTAGCCCAAGCGGGAGTCTCCTTGCGCATAGAGCTGCGCGGCCAAAGGTTGGGGCTGCGCGGACCCCTTCCCTGTCGCCGGGGCTCGGGCCGCCACCCTGTGCAGCGCATCAGCCTCGGGCTGCCTGCCGATACTGCTGGTCTTGAGCTGGCTAGGGAGCGGCTTAAAGAGGTGTTGCGTCAGCTGCAGCAAGGGCGCTTCGCATGGAGTGCCTGGGGGGTTCAACAAGCTCAGCCACCTTCACCTTCACCCTCAACTTCATGGTTGCCGGCAGCTACTCAGCCCGCCGCGGACGATTTGCTGGGGTTGGCAGCTTTTGAGGCAGCATTTTTTGCCGATCCCCGCCGCCGCCGCAACCCTGCCGGTTGTCGCACCACCTGGAGCAGCGCCTACCTGCCCTACCTGAGGCGCCTGGCGGCCGTTGCGGCCGAGCGCGACCTGCCCTTGGGTCTGCCCCTACTCGAAATGGCGCTAGAGAGCTACGCCGCCAGCAGTCGCAGCCGCCAGCAGTGCGGCACCGCCCTGGCCGCCCTGGCTCGCCACTTTGAGCTCGACCTGCCCGATAACTGGAGTGAGAGGGCTGCTGGTTATGGCCTACATGCGGCCCAGTTCCGGCGGCTTCCGGGTGATCCTCAGATTTTGTTGTGGGCCGAGCAGATCCCCAATCCGGCCTGGCGCCTGGCCTACGGCTTGATGGCCACCTACGGCTTGCGCAATCACGAGGTGTTCTTCTGTGATCTTTCGGCCCTTGCCCCAGGTGGTGACCGGGTGATTCGGGTGCTGCCCACCTCCAAGACCGGTGAACATCAGGTGTGGCCGTTCCAGCCCGATTGGGTGGAGCATTTCGGCTTGGAGCAGCTGGGGGGTTCCCAGCCGCCCCTGCCAGAGGTGGCAACCGACCTGCGCCAGACGACCCTGCAGCAGGTGGGCCGCCGGGTAGCTGAGCAGTTTCGCCGCTACGAGTTGCCGATCACCCCCTACGACCTGCGCCATGCCTGGGCGGTGCGAACCATTCATATCGGCCTGCCGGACACGGTCGCGGCCCGGATGATGGGCCACTCGGTGGCTATTCATACCCGCACCTATCACCACTGGATCACCCGGCGAGACCAGCAGCAGGCGGTGGATGCGGCCTTAGCCCGTCACCGCCACAGTGGTGTCACCGCTTTGCTAACCCCATGAATCAGCACTCCAGCGACCAAGCCTCAAGCCTTGATGCGGCAGCGGCGGAGCTGGGTCCCGGCGGTGATCTGGCGCCAGAAGCAGATCAGGACGGCTATCGCCGCCGCATGGCCCGTCGCAAGGAGGTGCAGCAACAACGGGTTGGTGAGCGCAACTTGGAAAAGGGCCTGGTGCTGGTGTTCACCGGCGATGGCAAGGGCAAAACCACGGCGGCCCTTGGCCTGGCGCTGCGCACCCTGGGTCATGGCGACCAAGTGGCGGTGGTGCAGTTCATCAAAGGGGGCTGGCAGCCCGGGGAGGCAAAAGCCCTGGAGCTGTTTGGGGAGGCACTGCACTGGCACGCCCTGGGCGAAGGCTTCACCTGGGAAACCCAAGACCGGGATCGTGATCGGCAGCTGGTGCAGCAAGCCTGGGAGCAGTCGTTGGTCTACCTCGCGGATGCCAGTCGCAAGCTGGTGGTGCTCGACGAGGTAAACGTCGCCCTCAAGCTGGGTTACCTGGGGATTGAACAGGTGCTTGCCGGACTGGACCTGCGGCCAGAGCTCACTCACGTTGCCCTGACGGGCAGGGGCGCGCCGCCGCAGCTGCTGGAGCGGGCCGACCTGGTAACCGAAATGAAGCTGGTGCGCCACCCCTTCAGGGAGCAAGGGGTCAAGGCTCAACGGGGAATTGAGTTCTGAACCTGGCCGCGGCGGCAGGTTAATTCGCAAGGCCGTTGCTACGCTCCGGCAGATCAGGGGTATCAATGGGCTTCAAGCGCGTTCTCCTCAAGCTCAGCGGCGAAGCGCTGATGGGTGAGCAGGGCTATGGCATCGATCCTGAGATCGTGCAGTCGATTGCTTCCGATGTGGCTGCCTGCGTTGCCGGTGGCACCCAGTTGGCGATCGTGGTGGGCGGGGGCAACATCTTCCGCGGCCTGAAGGGATCGGCCGCTGGCATGGATCGGGCCACCGCGGACTACGTCGGCATGCTGGCCACGGTGATGAATGCCATCACCCTTCAGGACGGCCTGGAGCGGGCCGGTGTGCCAACCCGGGTGCAGAGCGCCATCTCGATGCAGGAGGTGGCCGAGCCCTACATCCGCCGTAAGGCGATCCGCCACATGGAAAAGGGCCGGGTGGTGATCTTCGCTGCTGGCACCGGCAATCCCTTTTTCACCACCGACACCACCGCCGCCCTACGGGCTGCTGAAATCGGCGCCGATGTGGTGTTCAAGGCCACCAAAGTGGATGGGGTCTACAACAAAGACCCCAATAAGCACGCCGATGCGGTGCGCTTCGAGAGTCTCTCCTTCCTGGAGGTGCTCAGCTCCGAGCTGGAGGTGATGGACGGCACAGCCATTGCCCTCTGCAAGGACAACTCCATCCCAATCGTGGTGTTTGACCTGTTCGGCCCCGGCAACATCGGCCGAGCCGTGGCCGGAGACCCGATTGGTACCCGTATTCACCCCTGACGCCAGCCATGGATTTGGAAGCCAGCATGCGCAAGTCGTTGGAATCGACCCAACGCACCTTCAACACCATCCGTACCGGTCGAGCCAACCCCTCCCTGCTCGACAAGATTTCCGTGGAGTATTACGGCGCTGAAACGCCGCTGAAATCCCTCGCCACCATCTCCACCCCCGATTCCCAGACGATTCAGATCCAGCCCTTTGATGGCGGTTCGATGGGCCTGATCGAAAAGGCCATCTCCATGAGTGAACTGGGTCTCACCTGCAACAACGACGGCAAGGTGATCAGGATCAACATCCCACCCCTCACTGAAGAGCGCCGTAAGGATTTCTGCAAGCTGGCTGCCAAATACGCCGAGGAGGGCAAGGTTGCCCTGCGCAACGTGCGCCGTGACGCCATCGACAGGGTAAAGAAGCAGGAAAAAGACGGCGATCTCTCCGAAGATCAGAGCCGCGACGAACAGGAGAAGGTGCAGAAGCTCACCGATAAATTCATCGCTGAGCTTGAGAAGCTTCTGGTTACTAAGGAAGCTGACATCCTCAAGGTGTGACCAGCTCGCCGGCTGGCGTGGCTGATGTGGCGGTGGTCGGCGCTGGTGCGGCTGGAGCTGCTGCTGCCTTCCACCTAGCCGCTGGCGGTTTAGAGGTGCTGCTGCTAGAGCGAGCCAGCTTCCCCCGATCCAAGCCCTGCGGCGGTGGCATGGCGGCCTCGATGCAGGGGCTATTTCCCTTCGATCTCAGCCCTGCCGTTGATTCGGTGATTGACCAGGTGCGCTTCACCTGGTGCCTGGGCGACCCGGTTACGGCGGTCCTGCCCGGTGATTCGCCCTTCTGGATCGTGCGCCGCTCCGTGCTCGATGCTTATTTGGTGGAGCAGGCCCAGACCGCTGGAGCTACTTTCCTAACTGGGGTAGCGGTGGAAAACCTGCAGCGGGCAGGCGATTGCTGGCAGCTTCAGGCCCGCGGGCAGGAGGGGAAAGCGCTGCAGCTAAAGGCCCGGGCCGTGGTCATCGCCGATGGTTCAGGCTCCCTGTTGGCGGCTCGCCATGGCCTTGGTCCAAGCCAGCCACGCTACGCCGAAACAGTGTCGGTGGAGGTGGATTGCGAGGTGAGAGACCCGAGCACCGCCCGCTTTGAATTTGGCCTGGTGCGCCACGGTTTTTGCTGGACCTTCCCCCGCAAGGGTGGCTACAGCATTGGCGTGGGCACCTTCATTGGCCGAGACCCCGCTAATGCCGAGGCGGTGCTCAGCCAGCTGCTGCCCAGCCTCGGCCTGCCGCCGCATGCAGGCGTTCGCCAGCCTGGCCGACTACGCATCTGGGATGGCCACCACCCCTTGCATGGCCAGGGTGCCAATGCCGGTTTGGTGGTGGTGGGCGATGCCGCCTCCCTCTGCGACCCCTTCCTGGCCGAGGGGCTACGGCCTGCCCTGATCAGCGGCTGCCGGGCCGCCGAAGCTCTGATTCCCTGGCTAGCCGGTGATAGTCAGGCCCTGGTGGGCTACACCAATCGCATGCGGGCTGGGTGGGGCGCCTCGATGGCCTGGGGCAAGCGCATCGCCCAGGTGTTCTACCGGGTGCCGCGGGTTGGCTATCAACTCGGCATAAAGCGGCCTACGGCTCCCCAGCGGATCGCCCAGATCCTTTCCGGCGAGATGGGATATGGCGATATCGCCCAGCGTGTGATCCGGCGACTGCTGTTTCAGCGCAATTGAAGGTCGGCTCAGATCTTGGTGCAGTCCTTGAGTTGGCGCAGCCGCTGGTCGATTGATCCCAGCAGCTCAATCGCAAACATCGGCGATTCCTGCACGGCAAACAAAAACTTTTCCCGGTTCATCACCAGCACCTTGCAGTCGGTTAGGGCCTTGGCATTGCCATAGCGGCGGTGATCACTCGTCACCAGTGCGCCTGCCCCGAATACATCGCCGGCGTTGATCTGTTCGTGGCCTTGGTCGCCGTTCCAGCTGAGCTGGACCGATCCTTCAAGTAGGCCAAACATGCAGTCGCCGGCATCTCCAGAGCTAAAAATCAGCTCTCCGGGCTCAAGCTTGACAACCTCACCGTTGCTGGCCAAGGCGCGCATGGTGTCGAGGGCGTTCACTAGGCCAATATTCTGTACTTAATGGCCAGTGTGGCCTGCCTCGGTTAAGCCTGGGTCAAGCCGGTCCCCACAAGGGCAGCAGCGCCTTCCAGTTCGGCAAGGCGGTGGGCTAGCTGGGCCTCGAGGGTTTCGATGGCCTTGCAGAAACCACGGATGCCCTCATCGAGTTTCTCGGTGGCCATTGGATCGGCGGCCAGCATCTGACGGAAACTATCTTCGTCGAGGTGGATCTGAGCGTCGGTGGGGCCGGGGTCGAAGGAGTTGAGCTTGCGCTCTAGCTCGCCATCGGTGTGGCGCAGCTGATCAAGCAGCGCCGGCGAAATCGTCAGAAGGTCGCAACCGGCCAGTTCAATGATCTCTTCAATGTTGCGGAAGCTGGCCCCCATCACCTCCGTTTTGTAGTCGTAGGTCTTGAAGTAGTTGAAGATTTGGGTTACGGAGATCACACCGGGATCTTCTGGACCTGGATAGCCGTCACGGCCGCTGCTCTTTTTGTACCAATCGAGGATCCTCCCCACGAATGGAGAGATCAGGGTGACGCCGGCCTCCGCGCAGGCGACGGCCTGGGCAAACCCGAAGAGGAGTGTGAGGTTGCAGTGGATACCTTCCCGTTCCAGTTGTTCAGCTGCGCAGATACCTTCCCAGGTGGAGGCCACCTTGATAAGTACGCGGTCGTTGCTGATGCCGGCTTGGTTGTAAAGGCCTATGAGTTTGCGGGCCTTGGTGATCGTTGCCTCGGTGTCGAAACTGAGGCGGGCGTCAACTTCAGTGGAAACACGCCCCGGCACGATCTTGAGGATCTCCTTGCCGAAGGTGATGCAAATTTCATCGAGGGCTTCGCGAACCACCGCATCGGAGCCGGCATCGGCACCCATCACCTGGCGCGACTCCTGCAAGGAGAGATCGATCAGATTCTGGTAGGTGGGGATCTGGGCTGCCGCCAGGATCAGCGAGGGGTTGGTGGTCGCGTCGCGGGGCGTGAACTGCTTGATCGCGTCGATGTCACCGGTGTCGGCCACCACCACGGTCATGGCGGCGAGTTGATCGAGCAGGTTGGCCATTGGCTGGAAGAGGGGGGCTGATGGCGGGGCATCGACCCGGTGTGCAATCACGCTAGCCAGTGTTTTCGGGTTATCCCAGCGGCGATGCCCTTCCTTCAGGGAACGGCCACAGGCGCTCAGGCGCGGGGCTTAGCGACTGCTTTCTGCAGCTCCTTTGGGTGGGAAGGGGGGATCCGCTCCAGCACCAGCAGGGCATCGATGATCTGGCGAGCTACTGGCGCAGCCACTGTGGAACCGAAGGTATTGCCTCCCTTGGGCTCATCCACCACCACCAGCACCACATAGCGGGGATCGTCGATGGGCAGATGGCCCACAAAGCTGGTGATCAGGGCCCCTGGGATGTAGACGCCACGTTCAGCCTTCTGGGCGGTGCCGGTCTTGCCGCCGATGCGGTAACCGGGAATCTTCATACCCAGGCCGCTGCTGTTGTCCACCACCGATTCCATCCAGGCCATCACCGTGCGGGTGACGCCTGGATCAAGCAACTGGAGACCACTGCCTCCGGGTGCGCTGGCTAGGGCATCACCGGAGCGCAGTCCGCGGGTGATGTGCGGACTCACCAGACGGCCGCCGTTGGCAAGCATGGCGTGCAGTTGCAGCAACTTCAGCGGGGTGAGGGAAAACCCCTGGCCAAAGGCGGCAACAGCAGGTTCGATCGCATGGCCGGTGAACTCCTTGCGCGTCTTAAGCTCGCCGGCCACCGCCCCAGGCAGGTCGGTATCGGGGGTTTCGTCAATCCCCATAGTGCGCAGCCAATGCCAGAAGCGATCGCGCTTCACCTGGGCCATGGCCTTCACCATGCCTACGTTGCTCGACACCTGCAAAACGGTAGGGAAATCGATTAAGCCGTTAGCCCGTTTGTCGTGGTTGAAGATTGGCCAGCCGCCGATGCTGAGTTGGCCGGTGTCGGCAACGCGGCCATTTGCCTCAATGGCTTTTTCCTGCAAGGCCACCGCCAGGTTGATCGGCTTGAAGGTGGAGCCCGGTTCATAGAGGTCTTGCACAGACCATTCGCGGAACAGCCCTGGATTGAAAGCCCAGAACTTATTGGGGTCGTAAGTGGGTGTGGAAGCCAGCGCCAGCATTTCGCCATTGCGCACATCCATTACCAATGCCGCTCCGCGCTTGGCATTCCATTTCTTCACCTGCTTTGCCAGGGCCTGAAGGGCTACCTGTTGCAAACGGGCGTCAAGGGTTAGCTGTAGGCGCAGGTCGTCGCCGTAGAGGGAGCCGGCCGTTAGGCCCGCTGGTAAGGGGGTGCCATCAGCGCCGCGGCGCATCTGCAGGGCAGTCTCCTGGCGCTTGAGATCACTGTCGCGGCTTTGCTCCAGGCCAGCCTGGGGAACGCGTTCCAGGTTGAGAAAGCCCACCACGTTGGCGAAGAGGGAGCCCTGGGGATAGATGCGGTGTGGATAGGCCTCCAGATCGAGACCACTAATGCCCAGTTGCCTTACCCGTTCTGCAGTTTCGGGGTCGAGGTCGGTGCGCAGCTTCACGCCGCTAGGCCGGCCGGCCATGGTTTGCAGTAGTGCTGGCTTGGGCTGGGCGAGAACGGCAGCCAGCTTGCCGGCCACCTCATCTGCCGTGCGGATCTTCTGGGGGTCGTCGCCTGGGAAGTTGAAATAACGGGGATGGGCCCAGAGGGTGAAGCGCTGCTCATCGAGAGCCACTAGACGCCCATTGCGATCGACGATCGTGCGTCGCTTGCCGATGGGCTTGGTGGTTTGGGTCTGGATGGCATGGGCCCGGGTCTGCAGGTTGGTGGCATCCACCACCTGGAGCCAGGCCAGCCGACCCGCCAGGCCAACTAAGCCGGCACACAGCAAGCCGTAAACAGCGAGCAGGCGTCCAGCGGGCACTGGTTGGATGGCTACCACCCGTTGCTGGGAGCTGCGAGGAGCCCGAACCGGACCACGCTGACGGCTGCTGTTCATTGAATTATTGCCATCAATAGCCCGTCCGGATCTGGCGCAGGGGCAGGCTGCTCAGCAGTGGCAAGCCAGATGCACCTGAGGCCACGCTCGGAGCCGGCAGGTAAATGAGTTTTTCGCTGCTGGTGGGTACCAGCCAGCCGGGACGCTTCACGGCACCGAGGTGGTGCTGCTCCAGCAGGGCGGCTGATTCCTGCAGCTTGTGCTCCAGCACTTGGGACGACTCCATCTGCTGGTAGCTCACACCCCATTGGTTTTGCCAGTGCAGGGTTAGGGCACTGAGGGCAAGCATGCAGATTCCCAGACCAGCCAGGGTGCCATCGGTAGCCCGGTGCAGGTTGGATATCCAAGGTGCCCGGCGTTCAAGTTTGCGGGCTGAGAGAGAACCCTGGATCAGCTTGAGCGTGCGTTGCTGCAGCTTGCGACTTGATTTAGCCCCTGCAGTCACGCTGCTCTCTGGAGCCTGCCGGGGCGAAAGGGAGGCAACCAAGGGAAAGGGCAATGCACTGCGCGATTGAACCATTCTTGGCGCCAGGCAGCAATAGCTGGCAGACGCTTAGCCAGCAAGTAACAACAAATTGGCAAAGGTGAGGCCATTCCAGAGGCTGTGCATAAGCACACTGGGCCCGAGCCGTCCGCTCTGCAGCCGGAGCCAGCCCAGCCCTAGCCCCAACACGAACAAAGGTGGCAGTTCTCCCAGGCTGAGGTGGGCGATACCGAAAAGCAGGGCGCTCACCACCACTGCAACAGGCCCCCCCCAGCGCTGGGCCAGCACAGGCAGCAGCACCCCCCGGAAAAGGGTTTCTTCAAATAGGGGTGCCAGCACCAGGGCAGTGATGGCGAAACAAAGCAGGGCAAGGGGATTGGCGCTGTTGAGCACGAGCTCAAGCAGGGGATTGCTGCCACCGGGATCGCCTACCAAACGCTCCAGCAGCCATCCCACCAGGGCTACCAGCGGCAACACCAGCAACACCTGCAGCAAAGCTCGGCTAAGCGCACTGGCCAGCGGCCGCCAGTGCCACTGCAACCAGCCCCCCTGGGGCCCGGGTCCATGGGGTCGCAGCTGGCTCCACAACAAAACAAGTGGCGCTGCCATCAGGCCGCTATAGAGACCCAACACCAGCAATCCCTGTTGCAGTGCCGGCTGGCTGGACAACGGTTTGAGCAGCCCCTGCAGCAGCGGCGCCAGCACAAGGGGCATCACCAGCTCGCCCAGCACCACGAACCCGCCAGCGATCAGCAGGGTCACCTCCGCCAGGGTGAGGGGTGGCCCTACCAGGGGGGCGGGCGGGGCTGCCTTGCCGCGCCAGCGCAGCCACAGCTCGCGCAGCAGCAGGGCTGAGCCCAGCAGCAGCAGCAGCACCGGCACCACGGCGGTTCCGAGGAGGCGCAGCACTGCTACCTGCTGGGCGGCGCGATCTCCACAAGCAACTTGGGGATCGCTTAGGGCTTGGCACACCAGTTGGCTGCTTAGGGGAGACAGGCCCCAGCCCTTAAGTAGTTGGTCCTGTACCGCTTGCTCTGGGTCGCGGCTGGCGGCTCTGGATGCTGGTTCGACCAAGGCCTTGAGCAGCAGGCGCTGCTCAGGTGGCACCTGCTGGTTTAGCTCTTGCAACCGCTGGCGTGCCGCACTTCCCTGGCCGGCCTGAAGCTCCAGTAGGGCTAGTTGCAGCTCTTGCTGCGGTGCTGGCGGCACGGGATTGCCATCCAACTGTTTCTGCAGATCAAGGCGCAGGGCCTCGAGGGGGTTGGCGCCGGTGAGGGCTTGGCGCAGGCCAGCCGGCAGTGCTGGTGCTGCCAGGGCGGTCAGCTCCAGTTGGCGCAGCTCCAGGGAATTGCCCACAGATGGGCGTTGCAGGCTGTCCACCAGGCCAGTGATCCAAAGCAGGCCACTGAGCACCAGGCTCAGCAGGGCAAGTCCAGTGGTCCATCCAGCGTTCTGGCGGGGTTGCGGGGGGGGACTGGCGTTCAAACGCAGGCCCTCCAGGGCGCACCGGTTTCGGGATTCTGGACCGCACCCCTCCCATACGATGGGATCTAAGCAGCGACGAGCCCGTGCCCCTTCGGATTGTGCTGGTGCGCCATGGGCTGAGCAGCTTCAATGTGGAGCATCGGATCCAGGGCCGCGACGACCTGTCGAGCCTGACGGCAACTGGCCAAAGCCAGGCCTGTGCCACAGGAGCGGCCCTGCGTGATTTGACCTGCGCCGCTGCCTACTGCTCCCCTTTGCGGCGGGCCGCTGAAACCGCCCGTCTGCTCCTAGCCGAGCAGGGCCAGGACCTGGTTGCCGAACAGGCGGAAGGGCTGCTGGAAATTGATCTGGCCCCCTGGAGCGGTCTGCTGCGAGAGGAGTTGCGGGAGCGCTACCCCGAGCAGGAGCAACAATGGCGCCAGGCCCCTGAGTTGCTTGAGCTGCAGCGCCCTGATGGCAGCTCTTACCTGCCTTTGCCGGAGCTGATGGCCCAGGCCCAGCAGTTCCGCCATTTGCTGTTTGATCGCCATGCCGCCGCGCTAGCTGACGATCAGGCCCCTCCCCAGACCGTGCTCGTGGTGGCCCATAACGCCATCTTGCGTTGCCTATTACTAGCCCTGCTGGAGCTGCCCCTCAGCGGCTTCCGCCGGCTGCGGGTCGATAACTGTTCCATCTCTGTGCTCAATGTCAGCAAGGGCGGCGTCCAGGTGGAGTCGCTCAATGGGGTGGCCCACCTTGGTGAGCCCCTGCCCCCTAAAGCTTCAGGCGCCCGACTGCTGTTGGTGCGTCACGGCGAAACCGACTGGAACCGAGAGGGTCGCTTTCAGGGCCAGATCGACATTCCCCTCAATGCCAACGGACGCTCCCAGGCCGAGGCCGCTGGCAACTTTCTCGCCCCGGTGAGCATCGATCGCGCTTACACCAGCTGCATGGCCAGGCCGCGCCAGACCGCCGAGGCAATCCTCTCTAGCCATCCTGGTGTGCCCCTCACCAGCAGCACTGGCCTGGTGGAGATCGGCCACGGCCTCTGGGAGGGCCGCTTGGAGCAGGAGATCGCCGCAGGTTGGCCAGAGCTGCTGGCCGATTGGAAGCGGGCACCACACACAGTTCAGATGCCTGAGGGGGAGACTCTCCAGGAGGTTTGGGACCGCTCTTTAATGACCTGGGCTCGCATAGCTGCCAGCCTCCGCACCGATGAAACGGCCCTTGTGGTGGCCCACGACGCGGTCAACAAGACCATCCTGTGCGGGCTGCTGGGCCTGCAACCCGCCGACATCTGGGCCATCAAGCAGGGCAATGGCGGTGTCACGGTGATTGATTACCCCGAGGGTCCAGCTGGCCGTCCTGTGGTAGCCGCCATGAACCTCACCTCGCATCTTGGAGGCGTGTTGGATCGCACCGCCGCCGGTGCTCTCTGAGTTTTGACGCTCCCCCTCTGGCTTCACCAGGTTCAGCTACTCACCGGTCCTGGTCAGCCGATCACTAGCTCAGATGCCCTGATCGATAGCGGTGGCGAGCTGCTCCTCTGGGGCGAAGGCGCTAGCCAGCGGGCCCAGGCCCTTGGCCTCAGCCCCACCGACGCCCGTTCCTGGCTACTGGCCCCAGTGCTGGTTGACCCCCACAGCGTGCTGGAGCAACCTTGCGGCGGGCGAGCGGAAGATCTGGCCAGCTTGGCGGCCGCCGCTGCTGCTGGCGGCTACGGCACCGTGGCCCTGCTGCCCTGGGCTACTCCCTGGCGTGATCGACCGGAGCGGCTTGGTTTGGAATGGGCCGAGCCGATGCAATTACTGCTTTGGGGCAGTTTCAGCCTGGAGGGTGCCGATCAGGAGCTGGCCCCCCATGCCGATCAAATCGCCGCCGGTGCCATTGGTTTGGCCTGCGCTGAGCAGCAGCCACCGTTGGCTTTGCTGGAGCGGGGCCTGCTGCTGGGGGAGATGGGCAGCCGGCCCGTGCTGGTGGCCCCGCGTGATGCCGGCCTTAGCTGCAGTGGCTTCGTGCGCGAGGGGGTTGATGCTCTGAGGGCGGGCTGGCCCCTTGATCCGGAGCTCAGCGAAACCCTGCCGCTGCAGAGCCTGCTCAGCCTTGCTCAGGCTCGTTCGCCTGTGGCTATGCGGCTGATGAACCTATCCACAGCCGCTGGGGTGGATCTATTGGCCCAGGCGCCCACTCGGCCCCTGGCCAGCGTCAGCTGGTGGCACCTACTAGCTGATAGCGGCAATCTCCACCCCACCGAGGAGGGCTGGCGGCTGCGGCCCAGTTTGGGAACTCCCGCTGATCGCCTGGGCTTGCTCGCTGGCCTAGAGCAGCGACTGCTTACCGCCGTGGCCGTGCACCATCTGCCGCTTGATGCGGAAGAGCAGCTGCTCCCCCTGGATCAACGGCGGGCCGGAGTGGCCGGCCATGGCGCCCGCCATGGGCTTGTGTTGCCGCTCTTGTGGCAAGAGCTGGTGGAGGGCCGCGGCTGGAGCGTGGAGCTGCTCTGGCAGGCCCTGAGCTGGGGAGGCTCCGAGTTGCTGGGACTGCCCCCCGAGCAATTAAGCCAGGGAACTCGCCGCTGGCTGCTGTTTGACCCCCAGCACCCCTGGAGCTGGGAGCGGGGTGAATCCTTGTCGATGGCAGCCAACCAGCCTCGCTTGGGCCAGTCGGTATGCGGAGCTGTGCGGGCTACTGGCCTGCAGCCGGCAGATCACTGGAGCTTGTGACTCCAAGGGCACCGGTTTGGTTGAAGGGGTAAAAGCGCCAGAAGGCCCGACCGATGATTTCGCTTTCGGGCAGGAACGCTCCCCCAGGCCAGAAGCGGCCATCCCAGCTATTGGCCCGATTGTCGCCCAGGGTGAGCACGTGGCCAGCTGGAACGACGGCATTCAAGGTTCGGCATGGACCCATGCCCTGGCTATCTACGGGGCAATCGCCTTGAACGTAGGGCTCGGCCAGCCGCTGGCCATCGATGAATACGTGTCCCCTTGGATCCACCACAACCCTCTCACCGGGAAGGGCTACAACTCTCTTGATGTAGGCGTCGCAGGCAGGGTTGGCAACCCCGGGCAGGCTGCCCAGGAGCGGCAGATTCACCAGCAGGCAACGCAGGGGATTGGAGCTTGATCCAGCTGCCAGCACCGGGTCAAAGCGGTGGGGCGAATGGAATACGACAATCTCACCGCGCCGCGGCGAGCGCTGGCGATAGCTCAGCTTTTCCACAAGTAGGCGGTCCTGAAGCTGCAGCCCTGGCAGCATCGAACCCGAGGGGATGTAGCGGGCTTCCACCAGAAACTGGCGAATACCTAGAGCCACAGCCAAGGTGATCAGGACGCTGCGCCAGAAGGCCCAGGGGCTCTCTTGGGGTGCCTGTTCGGGCTGGATCAGGGAGGGGCTGGGACTGCCGCCCTCCTCATTGACAACCTGACCACTCTCTGGACTGTTGGAAGGGCTCAAGACAGCAGATCTCCTTTGTTCAGGTTCACCGAACCAGACAGGGCAGATTAGGCACAACAACCACCCCGCCAAAGACCATGGCGTCCCCTCGCTGGCAAGATCGCACCAAGTCGGCATCGGCTGAGCCTGTAGGCCGCTGGATGCTGGGTTGGGACCGCTTTGTGGCGGTGTGGGCCAGCGTCAACCTGCTGTGGGTGGCGTTCGACATCACCTACGTGCCGCTGCGCACCTTCTGGCTGCAGCGCAACCTCTACCCGATCCCCTCGGTGCCCCTAGTGGTGCCCCTCACCGTGATCCCGGATGTCACCCCCCTGGTGGATCCGATCAAGGGCATTGAGCCCCACCGGGAGACCCAGGCCTACCTGGAGCAATTTCGCCAACTCGATGCGGCCCTGCTGACCCTGCCGGCCGGCCAGGCACCGCAGCCACGCCAGGTGTTCCTGCTGAACCGTCAAGCCCAACTCACGGCCCAGCTGATCGATAGCAATCCATTTCTCGCTTCTGAGGCCTCGGGAACCCTGGAGAAAATCAAAAATCGCTTGCGGCAGCGGGCAGACCGGGATTCCGCTCGACAGGCCTCCAGCCTGTTGCTGAATCCAGAGCGGATACGGACCAGCGGCTGGAGCCAGGAGCGGCGCTTCTGGAACGACCAGGTGCTGCCGCTGGTGGCCACCAACTACTGGCGATCGATCGATGAAAACGGCCGACCCACAGACCACTTCTGGCGCATCGACCTGCTGCTGTTTCAGAGCGTCTTTGTTTTAGACATCTTGTTGCGGCTGATCCGGCTGCGGCGCCGGCTACCGGGCCTCAGCTGGGGTGATGCCCTGTTGCGCCGTTGGAGCGACCTGCCCCTGCTGCTGCCCTTCTGGCGCTGGCTGCGGCTGGTACCGGTGCTTGAGCGCCTGCAGACCTCCGGCTTGGTCAATTTTGAGCCGCTGCGGGCCGTGGTGAGCCGGGGGGTGGTGGCGCTACTGGCGGTGGAGCTGTTTGAAGTGCTGTCGCTGCAGATCCTCGATGGTACCCAGGGTTTGATTCGTTCTCGGCGCTGGCCCCAGCGGTTGCGAGCCCTGCGCAGCCATCAGAGCGTGGCCAGCAGCAGCGACGAGCGGGCGCTGGTGGAGCTGGTGAGGATCTGGGCGCCGCTGCTGCTGAGCCGGGTGGCACCGAAGCTTGCGCCGGAGCTGCAGGGTTTGCTGGGATACAGCCTGCGTCAGAGCCTCGAGCGCACCGTGGTGCCAGCACCGCTACGCCAGTTGCAACCGCTGCTCCAGGTCGAGACCGGCATCAGTCGCCAACTAGCTAGCGGCATGGTCGACAGCCTCCTTGAGCTTTCCCGCAGCACTGGCAACCAGCTTTCCCGCCGCGATGACGTTCAGCTCGATTTGCTGCAGCGGTTCATCGACAGGTTCTGGGAGGAGCTGGCCGCGGCACTCGAGAGCGGCTCGGCCCTGGAGCGCTCCCAGGAGCTGCTGTGCACCTTGATAGACGGTGCCAAGGGCACCTATCTCAGCCAGATCAACAGGGCCGGAATCGAAGCCCTGATCCAGGAGCTCGACCAGTTGATGACCGCCCCTGGCCCCGCTAGCCCAGAAGATCCAGCCACTCCGGCTCCTTGAAGCCGGTGAGGATGCGTCCGTCGTTTGCGACCAGAAAAGGCCGCTTGATCAATTTGCCGTCCGCGGCCAGCGCTGCTAGAGCGGCCTGATCGTCCATGGCCTGCACCGCGGCGGCTCCCAAGGCCCGATAGCTTTGCCCGCTGGTATTGAACAGGCGCTGCCTGCCAAGCTGGGCAAAGGCCTGCTCAAGTTCGGCGATGCTGGGCGGCTGCTCGGTGATGTCCAGCGTTTCGGCAACTAGGTGACGGGCTGTCAGCCAGGCGATTGCCTTGCGGCAGGTACTGCAGCGTGGATAGCTATAAAGCTTCATCCGGAGCTACGGATTGGGGTACCGGCCGCTTATTTGATGCCGATTAGGGACTTGAGGGCGCCCACCAGGCTATTTGAACCCTGGCCAACGGCGTTGGTCGGTTTGGTGCGCACGGTGACGTCGCCGTTGACGCTGGTGCGGCAGCTGAGGCGGAAATTGGCTGGGCGATCAGAGAGGTAAACCTCCTCGACATCGCTGCGGGGGGAAAGGTTTTGCATGCCCTCGATCACCTCCATAACGCAGGTGCCGCACTGGCCTATGCCACCGCAGTTGTTGACGTTGTTGAGCCCTTTGTAAGGGTTGATGCCCGCATCCAGGGCTGCCTTGCGGAGGTTGGCACCTTCGATGCAACCGACCGTCTGGCCTTCCTGTTCAAAACGGATGGTGGGCACGGTCGGGCTGGGGGAATGGGCGCCGCCCAACTTAGGTCACGCCCGTCCCAATGCCTAGCATCGGAACCTTCGCGAGCGAGTTGTGTCAACGCCCCTCGGTTACGACCTGCCTCTTGGTTATGACCTGCCTCTTGGTTATGACCTGATAGTCCAGCAGCTGATTCCGGGATACGCCAGCCTGGCTCGCCTGGCGGTTGCTTTGCTCGCTGCCTCGCCCCGGGCCAGCAGCTCTGGTGCAGCTGTGTTGGTGGCGGGCTGCGGCACCGGAGCAGAGCTGGTGGAGGCAAGGGCCCAGCGCCCGGACTGGCAGCTCACCGCAATCGATCCCTCCGCTGAGATGCTCGCCGCTTCCCAACAGCGACTGGGTGTCGAGTCGATCAGCTGGCGTCAAACCACGGTCGAGGACCTCAACGCCGACGGATGTTTTGCTGGCGCCCTTTCCGTGCTGGTTTTGCAGTCCTTGCCAGACGATGGCAGCAAGCTTGCATTCCTTACGGCCCTTGCCCGCAGCCTTGAGCCTGGTGGCCAACTCGTGCTGGTTGATTTGATGGCGCCGGAGCGATCAACCCTGCAAAGCCAGGTGGAGGCAGCCTGGATGGGTTTCCAACGGGCTAGTGGCCTCAACGCTGATCCTCACGATCTCGCTCCTCTTACCCAAGGCCTCCACCCGATTGGGGAAGCGCGGCTAACGGCTCTCGTCAACGCGGCTGGCTTTGGAGATCCGGCCAGGATTTTTCAGGCTCTCGGCTATGAGGGCTTTCTGCTGCAGCGCCGCCCCTGAGCCCTCGAAGCTCGGGGCCGAATAGCTGAAGGGTCTTCCAGCGACAACCATGGCTAGCGGCACCACCGCCGTGGCCAGGGCGATCAGGCTTCCCAGCAGGCCTGAAAGGGCTTGGGGGCCCGTACTGAATGGATCTTCACCCTGCTCATCAAGATCGCGTTCTGGCGCGGTCGCTTCGGCTAGATAGGGGATGGAAGAGGGTTGGGAATCTCGGGGAACTGAATCCATAGCAATGGGAAAGGGCGCATAAGGCACCGATTCCACTCAGAAAATCAAAGGGACTTCTTCAATTCTGGCACTGTGGCTCAGAAATTGGGGATTGAACAATTATTGACTCGTGCAACTAGCAAGACTGAACCGTGCAACTTGCAAGACCGGTCAACTAGTAAGGCAAATATTTTAGGCGGCAGGGCGGGAGCCTTGATCGTGTTGATCACGGCGGGCACTCAGGTCTGTAGGGCGACCATCGAGATGGTCTAAGCGCAATCGGATGGATCGCAGTTCTTCGAGGATCGAACCCAACAATTGTTGGGTGGCAGTGGAGGGTGAGTTGAGTACCTCAACCGTTACTTCCTTGATCCGCAGCACGTCGCGGGCAAAACGGGCCACCTCGTTGGGGTGGAACATCAGCGGATCCTTTTGATCGCTGCGGTATTCCGGATTCAACTTGCGCGGGTTGAAAGGCGGATTGAGGTTGCGGGGATCAGTATTTGTATAGCGGTATACAGACGCCCGAGAACGGTTGAGAGCCCTTTGGACCTCATCAATACCGATTAGGCCTTCAGCGATCTCGGCGGATCCAGCATCTGCGGTTTCGGCCTGGGCAACAAGCCCAGCAGGTAGGCCGATTGCCCCCAATCCATTTGCAGAACTGGGCTGGGGTGGCATGAGACGGCTTTTGGACTAACGGGATCAGATCGAGACCATAGCAGGGGTTTTGCACGTAATCACCAGCGGTGGTCACCCCCATACAGGCTCCCCTGGCTGGGTGTCGGTGATAGGTTCCGCCCTCATCGAAAGCTCCTGCCATGCGCGTCTCCCGCCTGATGCTGGTGACGCTCCGCGACGATCCGTCGGAGGCTGAGATTCCCTCTCACAAGCTGCTGCTTCGCGCCGGCTACATCCGCCGGGTTGCCTCGGGCATTTACGCCTATCTCCCCTTGATGTGGCGGGTGCTCCAGAAGGTTTCCCGGGTGGTGCGTGAGGAGATGGACGGCACCGGAGCCCTTGAAACCCTGTTGCCCCAACTTCAGCCGGCGGAGTTGTGGCAGCGCAGCGGCCGTTGGGCCGGCTACACCGCAGGGGAGGGCATCATGTTCCACCTCGAGGATCGCCAGGGGCGTGAGTTGGGGCTGGGGCCTACCCATGAGGAGGTGATCACATATCTGGCCACCGATCTGTTGCGTTCTTACAGGCAGTTGCCCGTCAATTTATATCAGATACAGAGCAAATTTCGCGATGAGATTCGTCCCCGCTTCGGCTTAATGCGTGGTCGCGAATTCATCATGAAAGATGCTTACTCCTTCCATGCCAATGAGGAGTCCTTGCGGCAAACCTACGCCGCTATGGATGGCGCCTACAGACGCATCTTTGCCCGTTGTGGTTTGCGAGCTGTCGCGGTGGAGGCAGACAGCGGTGCGATTGGTGGCTCGGCCAGCCAGGAATTCATGGTTACGGCTGAGGCAGGTGAGGATTTGATTTTGGCCAGTTCCGATGGGGCCTACGCCGCCAACCAGGAGCGGGCTGTTTCGTTAGCCGCTGACCCAATTTCCCTACCGGGGGGACCGCGGGCTGGCGGTAAGGGTGAACCTTTTGCCACCCCTGGACAAAGCAGCATCGAAGATCTCTGCGCCGGCCATGGCATTGAGCCCTGTCAGACCGTAAAGGTGTTGATGTTGCTAGCCCGCTTTGAAGATCAAAGCGGCCAGCCCCTGCTGGTGAGCCTGCGGGGCGATCAACAACTCAACGAAGTCAAGCTGGCCAATGCAGTAACGGCCCGCTGCTCAGCGGAGCATGGAGCGCTATTGGACATTTCCCCAATTACTAGGGAGGCCGCGGCCAGCGAAGGGCTGCTGCCCTTGCCCTTTGGCTTTATGGGTCCCCACTTAGCCGATGGGCTGCTGAGCAATTCCAGTCACTGGAGCAAGCACTTCTTGCGACTAGCTGACAGAACAGCTGCTGAGCTCAGTTCCTTTGTGTGTGGTGCCAACAGCACCGATATCCACCTAGTAGGCGCGGCTTGGGGCTCCCTCTGCCCCTGCCCTGAGAGCCTTGATCTGCGGGCCGCCCAACCAGGTGATCGCTGCCAACACGACCCCTCCCAGCAGCTCCAGGCCAGTCGGGGCATTGAGGTGGGACACATTTTCCAGCTGGGCCGCAAGTATTCAGAGGCCCTTGAGGCCCGTTTCACCAATGAGGCTGGCTCGGAAGAAGCCCTGTGGATGGGCTGTTACGGCATCGGTGTCTCCCGGTTGGCCCAGGCGGCTGTTGAGCAACATCACGATGGCAATGGCATCTGCTGGCCCGTATCGATTGCGCCCTTCGAAGTGATCGTGGTGGCGGCCAATTGGGCCGAAGCCAAGCAGAGCGGCTTGGCTGAGCAGCTCTATCTGCGTCTCCAGGAAGCAGGTGTAGATGTATTGCTGGATGACCGCAGTGAGCGGGCTGGAGTGAAGTTTAAGGATGCCGATCTGATTGGTATTCCCTGGCGGGTAGTGGTGGGTCGCGGAGCGGCTGATGGTCTGGTGGAGTTGGTGGAGCGCTCCAGCTGCAGCAAGCGCGATCTGCCGGCCATTGAGCTGCTTGAGACCCTGCTGCCCTGCTTGGTAAGCCAGCGCATGGGCCTGCCTGCGTAAAGGGCCCCTGAGGCGGCTTCTAGGATGGGGGGATTCGCATTTCTCCCATGGCCGCTGTGCTTCCCTCCTTCCGCCAGCGGCTGAAGCAGCTTTTTTCACGCTTGGCCGTAGCCCTAGTGCTCTGCCTCAGCCTTGCTCTAACTGCCTGTAGCTCTGCAAATACCGGTCTTTCTGGTAATTACATCGAGGACACTGTGGCGGTGGCCGACAGCCTGCTGAGCACCATCGCCCTAGGGGCCGACGATCCTGCCCGCGCTGAGGCCGAGATCGAAGCTCGCAGCCTGAGCAATGGCTACGTGGCCCGCTACCGCCCCCGCAGCTCGGTGAACGGCTTGGGCTCTTTCACCACCATGCAGACGGCGATCAACTCCATGGCTGGCCACTACACCAATTATCCCAATCGCCCGCTGCCGGAGGCGCTTAAGGAGCGGATCGCCAAGGAACTCAAGAAGGCTGAAACCAACGCGACTCGCGGCGCCTAAGGCCCTGATCCAAGCCAACCATCTTTGACGAAAGACCCCACGATCTGAGAAGCTCTCGGATTGTGCTCAGAAGCGGCTCCGGGCCGCTGTGTCCTTGGCCAACGTTGTCGTCATCGGTGCGCAGTGGGGTGACGAGGGGAAGGGCAAGATCACGGATCTTCTCAGCCGCTCAGCCGACGTTGTGGTGCGGTATCAAGGCGGGGTGAACGCCGGCCACACCATCGTCGTGGACGACAAGGTGCTGAAACTGCACCTGATCCCCTCCGGGATCCTTTACCCCGACACGATTTGCTTGATCGGCTCCGGCACGGTGGTCGACCCCAAGGTGATGCTGGGGGAGCTCGACATGCTCGCCACCTACAGCATCGACATCAGTGGCTTGAAGCTGGCTTCTACGGCCCACGTCACCATGCCTTACCACCGCCTGTTGGATCAGGCGATGGAACAGCGCCGCGGCGATCGCCGCATCGGCACCACTGGCCGGGGCATCGGTCCCACCTACGCAGATAAATCGGAGCGCAATGGCATCCGAATCCTGGACATTCTTGACGGGGATCGGTTACGGGATCGCCTCGCGGGCCCCCTTGCCGAAAAGAACGAAATCCTCGAGAAGCTCTACGGCCTTGAGCCGTTGGATTTCGAGACGGTTGTGGCCGAATACGTCGGCTATGGCAAGCGGCTAGCGCCCCATGTGGTCGATTGCACCCGCACTATCCACAGCGCTGCGCGGGCCCGCCAAAACATCCTGTTTGAGGGAGCCCAGGGCACCCTGCTGGATCTTGACCACGGCACCTATCCCTATGTCACCTCTTCAAACCCGGTAAGTGGCGGTGCCTGCATCGGAGCAGGGGTGGGCCCCACCTTGATCGATCGGGTGATCGGGGTAGCCAAGGCATACACGACCCGGGTAGGAGAGGGTCCCTTCCCCACCGAGCTCCAGGGCAGCCTCAACGATCACCTCTGTGATCGGGGCGGTGAGTTTGGTACCACCACAGGCCGCCGCCGCCGTTGCGGTTGGTTTGACGGGGTGATCGGTCGCTATGCGGTGGAGGTGAACGGCCTCGATTGTCTGGCCATCACCAAGCTCGATGTGCTTGATGAGCTCGATGAAATCCAGGTGTGTGTTGCCTACGAACTCGACGGCGAGCGCATCGAATATTTCCCCAGCAGTTCTGAGGATTTCGCCCGCTGCCAGCCGATTTTTGAAACCTTGCCGGGTTGGCAAACCTCTACTGCAGATTGCCGCAGCCTGGAGGAATTACCTCCAACGGCGATGAGCTATTTGCGCTTTCTTGCCGATCTAATGGAGGTACCAATCGCCATAGTTTCCCTTGGCGCTAACCGCGATCAGACGATCGTTGTGGAAGACCCCATTCACGGTCCCAAGCGGGCCCTGCTGAGTACCTAATGGATCCCATGGAAAAGACCTACGACGTCGTCGGCATTGGCAACGCCATCGTTGACGTGCTGGTGCAAGCCAACGACGACCTGATCGACAACTTCGAACTCACCAAGGGCACCATGGCCCTAGTGGACGAAGCCCAAGCCGAGCGCCTCTACGCCAGCGTTGGACCGGGCCTTGAAACCTCTGGTGGCTCCGCTGCCAACACCCTGGCCGGGGTTGCCCAACTGGGCGGCAGGGCGGGCTTTATCGGTCGGGTGCGCAACGATCAGCTGGGGGGGATCTTTACCCACGACATCCGTTCGGTTGGTGCTCGCTTTGATACCCCTGCGGCCACGGAGGGGCCCTCCACGGCCCGTTGCCTGATCCTGGTGACTCCGGATGCCCAGCGCACCATGTGCACATACTTGGGCGCTTCGGTGGGGCTGGATCCAGCCGACCTCGACCTTGACATGGTTGCCCAAGCCAAGGTGCTCTACCTAGAGGGTTACCTCTGGGACAGCGACGAGGCCAAGGCGGCTTTCATCACTGCGGCCGAGGTGGCCCGCGCCCATGGGGGCGAGGTGGCTTTGAGCCTGTCGGATGCTTTTTGCGTCGAGCGTCACCGCGAAAGCTTCCAGGAGCTAGTGGACGGCCACGTCGACATCCTGTTTGCCAACGAAATGGAGATCACGGCCCTCTACAAGGCCAATAGTTTTGAAGAGGCTGCCGACCAGGTGCGGGGCCGCTGCAAGCTGGCAGCCCTCACCCGCAGCGAGCAGGGATCGGTAATCCTCAATGGCGCCGGCACCCACAGCGTCGCCCCCTTCCAGCTCGGTCCCTTGCTGGACACCACAGGGGCGGGTGATCTCTACGCCGCTGGCTTCCTGCACGCCTACACCCAGGGCCAGCCCGTCGACGAATGTGGACGGCTGGGTTCCCTCTGCGCTGGTCAGGTCGTGACCCAGCTGGGGCCCCGGCCCCAGGGCTCGCTCAAGCAGCTAGTAGCCGAGCACCTGGGCTGAGCCTCACTGCGGCAGCACCAGTGCCTCCAATAGGCAAGTTTGGCTTAAGGCTTCTACTCCGGCTGGCTCTGCTGGCCTGCCGATCAGCAACAATTCGGGGCCGGGGCCAGCGCAGAGCTGCCTCCAGAGCTGTTCGGTAGCTCCGCCCGACTGGCGTGCCAACACCATGGTGATGCGCCAGCGGCGAATCAGGGATCGCTCTACCTCCAGCTCCGAGCCTGGGCGGAGGCAGGCGACCTGATCGGCCGCCAAGCCAGCCGCCATGGCCAGCTGTAGGGCCCTTGGGCTGGGCAGCAGCCGGGCGAAGTGACGGGCGCCGGGGCTGCAGGCCAGCGCCTGTTTTAGTTGGCGGGCACCTATTGCCAATAGGAGGCGGTGGCCCTGCAGCGAGCGACTACGCAGCGTCTCCAGGCTCGGCAAGATCGTTGCCGCTCCAGGCAGGGTGGGGCGCAGCAGCCGTATCAGCCGTTGGCGGCGCTGCTTGCACACGGCGGCCAGCTGGCGACTCACCAGACAGGCGAAGGGATGGCTGGCATCCACCACCACCGCATAGGGCCAACCCACCGATTCGGCGGCGGCCAGTTCTGCCCATACCCCCTGCTCGCCATCGATGGCGCCGACGCGCAGGGTTAGCCCCGGATGGGGGCGATAGGCCAGGGCCGCTGTTGCACCAACAACGCTCACGGTTAGGTGCCAGCCGCGCTGCAGCAGCCGCTCCGCCACTACGGGGCCTTCGCCGGTGCCGCCGATCAGCCACAGACGGGGCGAGGTCTGCTGAATCTCAGGTCCGTGCATCAGGATGGGGGCCACCAATGGTTGCCGGGGAGTGAATCACTGTCTGCTCGAGGTTGAGGTGCTGGAAGCGCCCCAGGTGCGATACACCCAGGACAATCAGACGCCGGTGGCGGAGATGGCGGTCCAGATAGACGGCCTGCGTCCTGATGATCCCCCGGGTCAATTGAAGGTGGTCGGCTGGGGCAATTTGGCCCAAGAGCTCCAGAACCGGGTGCAGGTTGGCCAGCGGCTGATGCTCGAGGGCCGGCTGCGTATGAATACCGTCACCCGTCAGGACGGCGTCAAGGAAAAGCGCGCTGAATTCACCCTGGCCCGGCTGCACGGCATGGGTCCTGGCGCCACCAGCAGTCCTGCTGTCAATCCAGCTGCCGCTACTGCGCCTGCGCCCCAGCGCCGTGCCCCAACAGCGGCTCCCCCTTCCACCCCGGCTCCAGCCGCGCCGGCGGGTGCCCAGCCCCCAACCTGGAATACCTCCCCGCTGGTGCCTGATCTCCCTGACGACGACGACATCCCTTTTTGATGCGGGATTGATCCCGTTTAGAGCTAGGCGTCGGCGCTGGAATCGGAGTCGCTCAACTGATCGAGCAGCTGGCCCAGCTCCCGCTCCAAGGCTGCTAGATCCAGGCGCCATTGGGGCCAACGACCCGCATCAATTTGGCGCAATAACCAAAGCCGGTCGCTCTTGAGGTTGCTGATCAGTTCGGCGGTGCCGGTTTCGCTGGGCCGGCTGGTGGTCGCATCCGCCATGGGCATAAAGGAAGATGGCTGTATGCAAGCACTTCTCTCACCAGGCAGCCTCGTGACCATCGCGGGGGCTGTGCTCACGGTGATCGGCACGATCGCCTACGCCACCGATATCCCCAATCTCAGCCTGCCCACGATTTTCTACGGCATTCCGATCCTGTTGGGTGGGTTGGCCTTGAAATCCTCTGAGCTGCCTCCACCTAAGCGACTAACGCCGGCCTCCCGTTTCAAGCAATTGCGGGACCTGCCGGAGAGCGAGCCCCTGCGCAAGCTGCTGGCCGATGTAGATCGCTGGCGCTACGGACAGAAAGCCCATCTGGAGAGCTCTCTGGAGGTGCTCAAGCTCTGGGACGAGGACGCTCCGCCCCAGCTGCTGAGTGTTGAGGAGCTCGACTGCGATGGCCGCTATGGCTTGCGCCTGCGCTTTCGCTGCGAAGGGGTGCCCCTAGATCGCTGGCAGGCCCGCGCTGATCGGCTTGGCCGCTTCTTTGGCACCGGTTTGAGTGCCGACATCAAGCCAGAGCGCCGCGATGAATTCAGCCTCGCTCTGGTGCCCGAGCCCAGCGCTAGCTAAGACCGCTTAATCCATCTGCCCCATCGGCAAGCGAAACCTTGATCAGCAGCCAGGACACCCTGAGGGTGTCGGTCCTAAGTGAGGCCCTTCCATACATCCAACGCTTTGCGGGCCGCAGGGTGGTGGTCAAGTACGGCGGCGCGGCGATGGTGCAAGCGGAGCTTCGCGACGCTGTCTACCGCGATGTGGTGCTGCTGGCCTCGGTGGGGGTGCAGCCAGTGGTGGTTCATGGCGGCGGTCCGGAGATCAATGACTGGCTGAATCGCCTCCAAATAGAGCCCGAATTCCGTGACGGTTTGCGGGTCACCACTCCGGAAACCATGGACGTTGTGGAGATGGTGCTGGTGGGCCGGGTCAACAAAAACATCGTTAACGGCCTCAATCAGGTGGGTGGCCGGGCCGTGGGACTTTGCGGCAGTGATGGCTCCTTGGTGCGAGCCCGCACCTACGCCGATGGGGTTAATGGGCTGGTGGGAGAGGTGGCGGCAGTAGATCCGGCAGTGCTTTTTCCCCTGCTCGATGCCGGCTACATCCCGGTGATCTCAAGCGTGGCCGCCGACGCTGAGGGCCAGGCCCACAACATCAATGCCGATACCGTGGCCGGTGAACTGGCCGCGGCTTTACAGGCCGAGAAACTGATCCTGCTCACAGACACGGCAGGGGTTTTGAAGGATCGCCACGATCCTGACTCCCTAATTCGTCAGCTGACCCTGGCGGACGCACGCCAATTAATCCATGAGGGTGTGGTGGCAGGCGGCATGACCCCGAAGACCGAATGCTGCATCCGGGCCCTGGCCCAGGGAGTGGCGGCGGCCCACATCGTTGATGGCCGGGTGCCCCACGCCCTGTTGCTGGAGGTTTTCACCGATTCGGGGATTGGCACCATGGTGGTGGGCAGCCAGCGCGGCGGCCATGGCTGAAGACCTGCTGGCTGCAGCCCGTGCAGCCCTCGAGCGGGGCGATTACGGCCAGGTTGTACGCCTATTGGATCCCCTCACCAGAGAGCATCCTGCTGCTACCGCCACCGGAGCTGAGATTCAGCTGCTGCTCGCCACCGCCTGGATGGGGCGGGGCGACAACGGCCGGGCGATCCTGTGTTGCCGGCTGATCAAGCGCTGCCGTGATGCCAGCCTGCGGGCTCAGGCCATAGACCTACTCACCGTGCTGGAGGCACCGGCCCTCGAGCGCCCCCGCGATTGGTCGATCACCCTGCCCGATCTGGGCACAGCAGAGGCCATGGGCGGCCAGATGCAGCAGCTTGCCCGCGGCCGCCGCTCCAACAAACCACCACCGCCGCCACCGCCACCGGTGGGGCCAACCAGGGCTCCAGTGGGCTTCGCTGTGCTGGCAGTTTTGCTGTTGCTGCTGACGCTGCTGCTCGGCGGCTGCACCGAGGTGCGCAGCGAGTTGACCTTCAAGGGGCCGGGCCGGCTGCAGATCGCCCATGGCCTATCGAGCCCCGGCACCCAACCCGAGCCCTGGGCCCGTCAGTTTGGCCGCACCCTGCTGACCCAGGGATTTCACCCGGCCAAGCAGCCCAAGCCATCTGCTGGCGCTGACGGCTTTCACCAGCGACTGGAGAGCCCGGTGCTGCCAGCGCCCGAGGCCCTTGCCCTGCTGGCAGCAAACCTCAGCGCGGCAGCGGATCTGGCCGGTGTGGCCCTGCAGCCGCCCCACTTCCAGCTGCGGGAGCGCAATTGGCTGCTGGGGGTGCGCCAAAGCCTTGAACTGACTGTGGACCTGCGTGGGCTCACCGCTCTGCCGGGTTTCAGCGCCGCCATCGACCTGGCCCCTGTGACCCCTGCGGCTGTCCGCCTGGCCAGTCCCGAGCCCGCTGCGACGATTTCTGGACGAGCTGCCCTGCACTGGCCCCTGCGATTTGGCGCCAGCAACACCCTGCAGCTCAGCTGCTGGCGCTGGAGTGGTCTTGGTATTGGCGGCGCCCTGATTGCCCTTGCCCTAGTGCTGGTGCTGGCCCTGGAGCGCCTGCGGCGACTGCTGGGCTTCGGCCTGCCGGAACTACCGGCTTGAGAGCGGTGCTCAAAGGCAGAGGGGGTCGGGGTCGATCGCCAGACCCACCCCCGCAGGCAGCCCCTCCCGCAGCAGGCTTTCAGTCGGCAAGGGCAGGGGCTGGGCGGCGGGACCATGCAGCAACAGCTGCCAGCGACTCTTGCCCGCTACCCGGGCTACCGGGGCCGGGGCGGGACCAATCAACAGCCAGCCGGCTGCCGCCACTTGGCTGCGGATTCTCTCGGCCAAGGCAGCGGCGGCGGTTGCCGTGCAGCTGGCGCTTGGTCCGCTCAGACGCAGGAGGCAGGCCCGGCTGAAGGGCACCAGGCCACCCTGGCGGCGCAACTGGCTCTCCTCGGCCAAAAACAGCTCGTAGCGCCCATCCACCAGGTGGCGAATCACCGGGTGTTCGGGGCTGTAGGTCTGCACCAGCACCTCGCCCGGTTTTTCGCCGCGTCCCGCCCGGCCCGCTAATTGCAACAGCAATTGCAGGCACTGCTCGGAGGAGCGCAGATCGGGGCGATGCAACAGACCGTCTGCCGCCAAAACCGCCGCGAGCGTGACCCGGGGTAGGTCCATGCCTTTGGCCAGCATCTGGGTGCCTACCAATACGTCGGCTTCCCCTTGGGCGAAGCGATCGAGCAGGCGGCGGTGGCCGTCGCGGCCCCGGGTGGTGTCACGGTCAAAGCGCAGCAGGCGCAACCCTTCAAGCTCGGTTGCCAGCTGTTCCATCACCCGCTGGGTGCCCGCGCCAAAGGGCTTGAAGGCCGTGGAGCCACAGTGGCCGCAGCGATTGCCCATCTCGGCGCGGTGGTCGCACCAGTGGCAGCGCAGCCATTCCTGGCCCCCTTTGGAGCGGTGCACGGTTAGGGATACATCGCAGTGGGGGCAGAGCACCGCTTCGCCGCAGCTGCGACAGCTCAGGAATGCTCGATAGCCCCGTCGGGGCACCAGCACCACTGCCTGTTCGCCCTTCTCCTGCAGCTGCTCTAAGCGCCCCATCAGGGCCCGGCTGATCAAGCGACGGTGGCCGTCCGCGAGCTCGTGGCGCATGTCGATCACCCGTACGGCAGGCAGGGGCCGCGAACCAATCCGCTCCGGCAGTCGTAGGAGGCGGCTGGCTGGTTGGGGGGATTGACAGCTCAGCCAACTCTCGAGGGAGGGGGTGGCACTGCCGAGCACCAGCCGCGCCCCGCTGTGCCGGGCCCTTAGGCGGGCTACGTCGCGGGCGTGGTAGCAGGGCATCGGGCTGTCCTGCTTGTAGGAGCTGTCGTGTTCCTCATCGAGCACGATCAGGCCCAGCCTGGGCATGGGCAGAAAGATCGCTGAGCGGGTACCCACCACGACCACCGCTTCTGGTTCCAGGCAGCGACGCCAGGCCGCCACCCGGGCTCCATCGGAAAGGCCGCTGTGGAACTCGACCACCCGGCAGCCGAAGCGTTCCCGTGCCCGGTCGAGCAACTGGGGAATTAGGCCAATCTCCGGGGTGAGTAAGAGGATGGCCTGCCCCAGCTCCAGAGCTTGAGCTGCCGCTCGCAGATACACCTCAGTTTTGCCGGCGCCTGTTACACCCCAGAGCAAAAATTCCGCGCCCGCTGGGGCACCGGAAAGGGCCTCGACTGCAGCGGCCTGGGCCTCCGTCAGGGCAGGCCAGTGAGCCGGTGCCAGGCCAGCTCCACTGCCCTCGGGGGGAGCCTGAAGGCGCTGCACCAGGCCCCGAGCCTCCAGGCCCTTGAGGACGGCGCGACTGAAGCCAGCCTCACCACAAAGATCCCTCAGGGGCACTGGCCCGCTATGGCGCCCAAGGTGCTCAAGCAGTTGTTGCTGCCGCTCGGTGAGGGGCTGGCTGAGGAGTGCTGCATCGGAGCGCTCCACCAGCCAGATTGCGCGGCTTGGCCTGCTTGGCCCCTGGTTGCGCTGGCCAAGCCAGCCCGGTGGCAGGGCACTTTTCAGAGTTTTGAAGAGGCTCGTGTGGCACTCCGCCGCCACGCTTGTCATTAAGTTTTGCCAATCGGGATCTACGGCAGCCCGCTGCCAAATCTCCAGGATCGGCTGTATTCGCTTGCTGCTGAGACTGCCGGGTAATTGATCAAGCCAGCCCACCACCAAGCCGGTGTGCGGGCGTCCCTGCAGCCTCACCCGCACCAAATCCCCAATCCCGGCTGGGGTTTCTGGCGAGTTGGCGTAGGTGAATACCTGGCCTTCGCGCCCGGCTTCGAGCCAGATCTGCAGCCAGGGGGTCGACAAGCTTGCAAAGGTCACAACCCATTCTTAGGATGTGGATGTTGGGCAGTTCAAGGACTGCCGTCGGAACTAAGCAGATTTCCGTCCAGCGGGAAGACCTGAAGTGAGACCCCGGGAGCCAGCCTCCCACCATTCGGCCTCCCGGTCTGCGACCACCCCTGTCAGCCCTGTCCAGGCCTCGGCCAACCTGTCCAGGCCTCGGCCACCGACCCCTTGCTTTTTGCCGGGTCGCTCGACTTTCTTTGCCGACTACCACCGTTCAGAGGTTTCGTTCCCGTTTTCGTGGTCTTGCACCAGCTCCTACGGCTAATCCCGGCGTAGCTGAAACAATTTCTGCCGATTGCAGGCAGAAGATCTCTAGACCCGATTTCAGGCGATGCGTTTCCGCCCATTTGTTTTGTTGTTTCGTTTTTGTTACCTATGAGCCCTGCTGCTGCCCAGCCGAAAGCATCCCCTGAAATCTTGATGGTGGCCACGGCGGCCGGTGAAGAGGTGCAAGTAACGCCCAAGAAGGCTGCACCTAAGTCAAAGGCTGCGCCAAAAGCAAAAGCCGCTGCCAAAGCCCCGGCTGCTGCCAAGACCCCGGCTGCTTCCAAGGGAACGGCTGCTCCCAAAGCAAAGACTGCCACCAAAGCCCCGTCTGCTTCTAAAGCAACTGCTGCTACCAAGGCAAAGGCTGCTACCAAGGCAAAGCCGGCCGCGAGCAAATCCTCAGCGCCTAAACCCCCAGCGGCCAAGGCCAAAACTGAGGCTCCAGTCGATACCGCTGAGCTAGACGATTCCGATGATCTAGGCCCATCCGGCAGCTCTGCCGAGAAGGACGAGAAGGCCGCCAAGGCCCTCGCCAGCATCAAGGTGGGGCCTAAAGGTGTCTACACCGAAGACTCCATTCGGGTTTACCTCCAGGAGATCGGCCGTATCCGCCTACTCCGGCCCGATGAGGAGATCGAGCTGGCCCGCAAGATCGCCGATCTGCTCCAGCTCGAGGAGATCGCCGCTCAGTTTGAGGCCGATCACGGCCGCCAGCCCGACAACAAGGAATGGGCGGCATTGGTGGAGATGCCCTCCATCAAGTTCCGCCGGCGCCTGATGCTTGGCCGCCGAGCCAAGGAAAAGATGGTGCAGTCAAACCTGCGCCTGGTGGTTTCGATCGCAAAGAAATATATGAACCGGGGCCTGAGCTTCCAGGACCTGATTCAGGAGGGTTCCCTCGGCTTGATCCGGGCTGCCGAAAAATTCGACCACGAAAAGGGATATAAATTTTCCACCTACGCCACCTGGTGGATTCGTCAGGCGATCACCCGCGCTATCGCTGATCAGTCACGCACTATCCGCCTTCCGGTGCACCTATACGAAACCATTTCCCGGATCAAGAAGACCACTAAGACCCTCTCCCAGGAATTCGGCCGCAAGCC
Organism: Cyanobium sp. BA5m-21; assembly: GCF_024346235.1. Lineage (NCBI taxonomy): Bacteria > Bacillati > Cyanobacteriota > Cyanophyceae > Synechococcales > Prochlorococcaceae > Cyanobium > Cyanobium sp. BA5m-21. The sequence continues at coordinate 27,683 of NZ_JAGQCO010000007.1, read as the reverse complement.
CACCGAAGAGGAAATTGCCGAATCGATGGAAATGACCATCGAGAAGCTGCGTTTCATCGCCAAAAGCGCCCAGCTGCCCATCTCCCTGGAGACGCCGATCGGCAAAGAGGAGGATTCCCGGCTCGGTGACTTCATCGAGGCCGATATTGAAAACCCTGAGCAGGATGTGGCCAAGAACCTGCTGCGAGAGGACCTCGAGGGCGTGCTGGCCACCCTCAGCCCCAGGGAGCGTGACGTGCTGCGTCTGCGCTACGGCCTAGATGACGGCCGCATGAAGACCCTTGAGGAGATCGGCCAGATTTTTGATGTCACCAGGGAGCGCATTCGTCAAATTGAAGCCAAGGCCCTGCGCAAGCTGCGCCACCCCAACCGCAACGGCGTGCTCAAGGAGTACATCAAGTGAGTCAGGGCCTGGCATCCCTGCGGGGGCTGCGCACTGCTCCGTCGCTCGACCCCGCAGCGCTCTCGGAGCTGCGGGCAGAGCTTGAGCCGCTGCTGGCTCGCTGCGACTGGTTCACGGCGGGAGTGATGGCAGCCTCTGCAGCGGCTGCGGTGACCTGTCTGCGTCAGGTTGAGATGGCTCTGGGCTGGTCGCAATTGCAGCTAGATCCCGCCGGTGTTGCCCTCGATTCGATCGAGGGTCCGGTCTTCCTCAAGGCCAACCAGAACAGCGGTCGCTTTCAGGTGCGCGCTGAAACCGGTCTAGGAGAGGGACTATTGATCAGCGGTCACTGTTCAGCAGATACGGCTGCGGAAGACACCTGGGGTCCATTGCCCCTTGATTTCTTCGGCCCTTAATCTGAGTGGCTGTTATCTGCCCCTGATGGCCAACCCCCTGCGCATAGCCTCCCGCCGCAGCCAGCTGGCCATGGTGCAAACCAACTGGGTGCGCGATGAACTGATCCAGGCCCACAACGGCCTGGAGATCACGATTGAAGCGATGGCCACCCAAGGGGACAAGATTCTCGATGTGGCCCTCGCCAAGATCGGCGACAAAGGCCTTTTTACCAAGGAGTTAGAGGCTCAGATGCTTGTTGGACAGGCTGATATCGCCGTCCATAGCCTCAAGGATCTGCCAACCAACCTGCCCGAGGGGCTGATGCTTGGCTGCATCACCGAGCGGGAAGATCCCGCGGATGCCTTGGTGGTGCATGAACAACACCGGGATAAGAGCCTGGCAACCCTGCCCGCAGGCGCCGTGGTAGGCACCAGTTCCCTGCGCCGTCTAGCCCAGCTGCGCCACCACTTCCCGCACCTCAGCTTTAAGGATGTGCGCGGCAACGTAATCACCCGCTTGGAGAAACTTGATGCTGGTGAGTACGACTGCCTGATCCTGGCGGCCGCTGGCTTGGGACGGCTTGGTTTGGGGGATCGCATCCACGAACTGATCGACCCGTCCATTTCCCTCCACGCCGTTGGCCAGGGTGCCTTGGGTATTGAGTGTCGAGAGGGCGATGCCGCCGTACTCGAGCAGATCAAGGTGTTGGAGCACCAGCCCACCGCCCGTCGCTGTCTGGCTGAGCGAGCCTTTTTGCGTGAGCTGGAGGGTGGCTGTCAGGTGCCCATCGGCGTTAACAGCCGCTTTGACGGGGATACGCTTGTATTAACAGGAATGGTTGCAAGCATCGACGGCCTGCGCCTGATTCGCGATCAGGCTTGCGGTCCCCAGAGCGACCCTGAGGCCATTGGGATCGCCCTTGCCCATGCTTTGAAGGCCCAGGGCGCAGGCGAGATCCTGGAGGAGATTTTTGCAACTGTCCGGCCCGAAGCCTGAACCAGCGCCAGCGGCGGCCAGCCCCGTTGAAGCCGAGGCACGCGCCCTTCCCTATCAATGGAATCTGCTGGCCTGGGCTGCCCTGATTGGGGTGCTCACGGGACTGGCAGTGGTGGCCTTCCACGAATTGCTGGGCTTCATCAATAACGGGCTGTTTGGACCTTTTGTGGAGGGGCTTCTAACGGTTGGTCGTAGCCAGCCGCCGGAGTTAGCAATCGAATTGCCGCTAGCGGCTGCTCCTGATACGGGCACACCTCTGCGGGCCCTGCTCCAGGTGGGTCTCGGCGGGCTTGGCTTCCTGCCACCGCCCCCGGCCGTTCCTGAGCCGCTGCCCCTGCCGGTTTCCTCCCTGCCCGATTGGATAAGTCTTTGGCCGGTGGTTGTGGTGCCCACCCTGGGGGGCTGGGCCGTTGGTCTTTTGCGCCGCTATGGCGGTGACCTGGGCCCTGGCCTACCCAGCCTGATGGCGATGGCCGATGGCGCCGTAAGCGCTCGGCCCCGCTTGCCCTTTCAGCGCCTGCTGGGTGCATCCCTCAGCCTGGGCAGTGGTGCCTCCCTCGGCCCGGAGGGGCCCAGCGTTGAGAGTGGCGGCAATATCGGTCTGTGGGTGGCCCTGCGCGGCGGGCTCTCTCCCCAGAGTCAGAAAGCCCTGGTGGCCGCGGGAGTGGCCGCAGGTCTGGCGGCGGGATTCAAGGCACCCATCGCCGGGGTGTTTTTTGCTTTTGAAGGAAGCTTCAGTGCCGTTCAGGGCCGGCCCAGCTTGCGGGCGGTGCTGGTGGCGGCGGTGGCTTCCTCGCTGGTCACCCAATTGCTGCTCGGGGACACACCGATTTTGCGCTTGCCTGCTTATGAGGTGCGCTCACCGCTGGAGTTGCCCCTTTATCTGGGCTTAGGCCTGGTGGCAAGCTTGATGTCCTGGGCCTTGGTGAGCCTGCTGGCTGCAGGCCGCAGCGAGCGGCTTCAGGCCTGGCTGGGCCAGCTGCCGCCAGGCCTGCCCACCGCCCTAGGGGGTGCCTCTGTGGGTGTGATGGCTCTGGGTTTTCCCCAGGTGCTTGGTGTCGGCTACGACACGATTGAAGCCCTGCTTGGCAGCGAGGGTGGCGTGCCCCTGCTCACCTTGCTGGTATTGCTGGGCGTCAAGCTATTAGCAACTGGTATCAGCAATGCCACCGGCTTTGTTGGCGGTGGTTTTGCCCCATCCCTGTTCCTGGGAGCGGTGCTCGGCAACTGCTACGGCCAGCTGCTTGGTGATAGTGGCCTGCACCTGCCGGTGGCTGAGCCACCCGCTTACGCCATGGTGGGCATGGCAGCTGTGCTGGCCGGTAGTGCCAGGGCTCCTCTTACGGCCCTGTTGCTGCTGTTTGAGCTCACCCGCGATATTCGAATTGTGCTGCCGCTAATGGCCGCCGCCGGCCTCAGTGCTGCCTTGGTGGAGCGCTGGCAGGGCCTGGCTGATCCGGGCTTACTTGGGCCTGACCCCCAAGAGGAGCATCGCCGCCGCCAGTTGGCCGCCCTGCAGGTGGCTGAGGCTTTCGAGCCCGAGCCACCCCTGGTGCTGGCAGCTGAGTTACCAGCCAAAAAGGCCTTGCTTCAGCTGGTGGAGGCCCACGGCCACTGTCTGGTGGTGGCTGATGGGGCTTGGGTGGTGGGGCTGGTCACCCTGGCTGATCTGCAGCGGGCCCTAAGTGCCGAGCGGGAGTTCAATGACGACGGGTCTTCACCGGTGCCCACCTTGCTCTCCTGTCGCCGCAGTGACTTGGTGTGGCTGCCGATGTCTGCCCAGCTTGCTCAGCTGGAAGACCAGCTCAGGCCAAATGGCTTGCGCCAATTGCCGGTTTTTGATGTGCCGGCTGCGGCGGCGGCAGCCCTGCCCCATGGCCTTCCCAATCCCGGTTTGCCGGTTGCTTCTCTACGTGGCTTGGCCAGCCGCGATGGCATGGCCCGGGCCCTAGCGCGCCAGCTCACACCCCCTGGGGATGGGGCTCAGGATTGAGTCTGAAGCTGGCTACAGAGCGCCTGGGCTGCTGGATCAACCGCACTTAACCTGGCCAGTATCCGCTCCAAATCAAGGGGTGAAAGCTCGCCGTCACTGGCCCACTTCAAGGTGGTGCTCACTTGGGGTTCGCAGGAAGGATTGGAGTGGGGAACCGCAGACATAGACGCAGTCGAAAGGCCTCATGCCTTGTTTTGGCCTTATGAGGAACGCCGATAACCCCAACTTGCGGCTGCAGCTGGGGTTATCTCCAGAATATTTTCCGACAATCGGCTGGCTTCAGCGCTGCACGATTACCGGCGTACCGACTTCCACCTGATCAAATAAGGAGCGCACATGCTCGTGGAGCATGCGCACGCAGCCATTGGTAACGGCTGCGCGTGATGTCACCGTCCAGGACCAAGCATTTGGCGTGCCATGGATGCCGTACTGGTTGGGTCCGCTTTTCTGGAATCCAAGCCAGCGATCGCCTAATGGGCCATTTGGTCCGACGGTGGAGTTGATCTTGCCGCTTTTGGTGCTCTGGTATTTGGGATTAACAACCTTGTTTTGCACCGAGAAGCGCCCTACTGGTGTGGGGGTGCTGGGATCGCCAATCGCCACTGGCCAACTGCCCAGCACCTTGCCGCCTTCACGCAGGCTGATCGTGCGCTTATCAAGCTGAAGCACAATTTCCCGGCTGTTGCTCTGGGCCTGGACAGGGGTCCAAGCCGGAGCCATCGCCAGGGCTGCTGCGGCAATCCAGAGCGGTTTGAGGTAGTCAGCCATGGTAATAAGGGCGCTTAGTTAACCAGTTTGGCGTCGATGATGTGGAGATAGCGCCGTTCGCACTCCTTAATGATGCTCACAGCTTCTGCTGGCTCCAAGAAGCCATTGACCTTGCAGGTGCCGGGTTTTTTGAGGTCTTTGTAGTGCTCCCAGTAGTACTGGGTTTCCGTGACCCACTGCTCACCAAGCTGGGTGAAGCTGGTGATGTGGTCCATGCGCTTGTCATCGGCCAATACGGCGATCACCTTGTCGTCGACCTCGCCGCCGTCGTCAAAGGTCATGATGCCGATGATCCGAGCTTCCACCAGCGATCCCGGCACTAGGGGCTCGGTGACACCGACAATTTCAATATCGAGGGGGTCGCCGTCCTCGTCCCAGGTGCGGGGGATGCAGCCGTAGGCGAAGGGGTAGGCCAGCGACGAATAGCCGACGCGATCCAGCTTGAGGTGGCCGGTTTCCGTGATCAATTCGTACTTGTTGATCGTCATGGAGTTGAGCTCCACGATCGCGTTCACGCGCAGCTTGGCTTCATCGGCGAAGGCCGGCAGCACGTGCAACAGGTTGAGCATCGTGCGGCTCGGGGCGTGGTCGATGTTCGCCATGAAGCGGAATTTGAGTGGCTAAGCAGCATCCTAAGTATCTGCCTGCAGGCGCTCCAGCTTGTTGCGCAGATAGCGAAGGAAGGCTGCCGCGCTGAGCCTCTGGCCACTCACCTGTTCCACCAGCTCTTCCGCATTGACGCTGCGGCCCAGGGGATAAACCCTGCTGGCCAGCCAGTCCCGCAGGCTGCTCTCCTTACCAGCAGCGATCGCGGCCTCGATGGCACCTGGGCCGCCAAGCTCCTGCTCCATGGTTTCCGCGAGTTGGGCGCTGATCAGATGGCCCAGGGCATAGCTGGGGAAATAGCCAAACAGGCCTTCTGCCCAGTGGATATCTTGCAGACATCCCTCCGAATCGCTTGAAGGGGTACGGCCCAGCAGCTCGCCCATGCGGCGGTTCCATAAACCTGGAAGCTCCGCCACCGGCATGTCCTGCTCGAGTAGGGCCAGCTCCAGCTCAAAGCGCAGCACGATGTGCAAGCAGTAGCTGAGCTCGTCGGCTTCCACCCGAATCAGGCCGGGCCGCTGGGGATTGAGCCCTCGCCAGAAGCCGAAGGCGCCGCCCCAGGGATCACTGCCACTGCCACCGCCACTGCCTAAGCCGGCGCAGAAGCGCGGATGCCAGCGCTCGGCGAAGGCGCGGCTGCGGCCCACCCGGCATTCCCAGAACAGCGACTGCGACTCGTGCACCCCCATCGAGGTGGCCTCACCCAGCGGCCAGGGGAAGTAGTGGTTGCCCGTGCGGGGCAGGCCCTGTTCATATAAGGAGTGGCCCCATTCATGGGCGGTGGCAAGGAAGGCCGAGAGGGGCTGATCCGGCACCACCCGGGTGGTGATGCGGAAGTCCTGGGGGCCCACGGTGCAGGAGAAGGGATGGGCTGAGCGGGAGCGTTGGCAGTAGGCCGGGTCGTAGCCCCAGCTGTTGAGTAGCTCGCTGCAGAGATTTTCCTGCAGGGCTTCGGGTAGCTCTGGCAGGGGGGACACCTGGGTTGCTGCTACCTGCTGGAGCAGGACGGGCAGCTCGGCCTGCAGTGGGGCAAACAGCTGCTGCAGCCGTTCTTTGCTGACGTCGGGCTCAAACGGCTGGGCCAGGATTTCCCAGGGGCTGCGGTGTTGAACTTCAGCGGCGGCAAGTTGGGTCGCTTGTTCGCGGCGTAGGCCGATCAGACTTTCCAGTGCCGGAGCAAAGATGCTGAAGTCGCTGCGGCGCCTTGCCTCCTGCCAGATGGCATTGCCGCGCGACTGGGCTTGGGCGATCTGGGCTACTAGCTGGGGATCTAGGCAGCGCTGGCGATTTAGCTCAAGCCGCAGTAGCTGCAAGTTGCGGCGCACCGCCGCCGGAGTGCTGGCTTGCAGCTCGGCTTCCGCCGCCCCGACCAGATCGGCGTAAGCAGGGCTGCTCTGGCGTTCGTGTAGCTGGCTGGCCAACAGGGCCAGTTGGTCGCCACGCCATTCGGCACCGGCCGCCGGCATCACCGTGTTCTGGTCGTAATAGAGGGCACTGCTGATTGAGCCCAGCAGCTGGCTCTGGCGCAGATGCTCCTGCAGCTGATCTAGGGGCGATTTTGCCTGCGCCATGGGGAACTTTTGCTAGGGCCATTCTTCCGGCTTCAGGGCCGGCGCGCTCAGGCTGATTGCAGTTGGGCTAACTGGTTCTCCAGACGTCGCTTGAGTCGGGTCTGGACCAGGGAGCAGAGCTCGTCTACCAAGGCGCCTTCGGCACTCCAGATAGTGCGCACCCCATCGCGCTCGCAGCGCACTAGGCCCGCCCGCTGCAGTTGGCCGAGCTGGCGGCTGATGTGGGATTGGGAGAAGCCAGTGGCTTCGATCAGTGCTGCCACATCCAGGGGCCCTGCCCTGAGCTGACAAAGCAACTGGAGGCGCGCCGGCTCGCTCAGCAAACGGAAAAACTGGCAGTACTCCTCCAGCAACTGGGGAGACGGCATGGAGCTGGAATAGGCCATCTATTAATTATGTCGCAGCTATGTCGCAAGCCGCATTCCCCCGAGCGACCCCGGACGCGACGCCTTTATGCGGCTATGGTCATAACAAGCTGCAATGCCGCGATGGTTGTCGCCCCGTTTACGCCGATTTCCCTGCGGGCAGCGGCTGGAGGGGGATCCCTGCTCTTCCGCCAGCTTTTTGATGCCCAGACCGGCACCTTCACCTACTTACTAGGCGATGTTTCCAGTCGCCAGGCGGTGATCATCGATTCGGTGTTTGAGCGCCATGGCCGGGATCTTGCCCTACTCCGTGAGCTGGGGCTCAAGCTGGTGGCCTCCCTCGATACCCATGCCCACGCCGACCATGTCACCGGCAGCTGGCTGCTGCAGACAGGCCACTGGCTGTGCAATTGGCCTGTCTGCAGCCGCTAGGGCGGAAAACGTGACCATGCCCCTGCAGCACGGGGATCGGCTCTCCTTTGGCGTTCGCTGGCTCGAGGTGCGCAGCACCCCAGGTCATACCAATGGCTGCCTCAGTTTTGTGCTCGACGATCAGTCGATGGCATTCAGTGGTGACGCCTTGCTGGTACGGGGCTGCGGTCGCTGTGACTTTCAGCAGGGCAACCCCCATACCCTCTGGGCCTCGATTACCCAGCAACTCTTCAGCCTGCCCGACTCCTGCTTGCTCTATTCAGGGCACGACTACGAGGGCCGCACGGTCAGCTCGGTGGTTGAAGAAAAAGCCTTCAACGCCCGCCTGGGCGGTATGGCCACCGAAAGGGATTTCGTTGGTTACATGGAGTCGATGCAGTTGCCCCACCCCCACAGGATCGCCGAAGCCCTGCCTGGCAACATGCGCTCTGGCAAGCCCATTGATCAGGACGTCACCAGCCCTGCTGCAAACCCATGTTGGGCGCCATTGCAACGCAGCTATGCGGGCCTGCCCGAACTTCCCCCCGCCTGGGTGGCGTCCCACCGTGATGGCCTCAGCTTGCTGGATGTGCGTTCGGCTGAGGAATATGGCGGCCCCGACGGTCGGGTGGCGGACAGCCTGCTGATTCCCCTGCCGGAACTGGAAGGTCGCATCTCCGAACTTCGCGTCAATCAACCGGTGGTGGTGGTCTGCCACTCCGGCAGCCGCTCGGCCCTGGCTACCCAGCAGTTGCTTAAGGCCGGCCTCAGCCAGGTGGCAAACCTCCACGGCGGCCTGGCCCGCTGGGCGGATGAGGGCTACCCGCTGCAAGGCGTCGCTTCCACCTGATCAACCTCCTTATCAGTCATGAAACCAGACCTCGATACCCGTCTCAATGCCCAGGAACTAGCCCGGCAGCTGGCTGAAAAGCGGGTCAGCGTGATCGATGTGCGCGGGGCAATGGAATTGGCCGGCGGGCACATCGAAGGCAGCGTCAATGTGCCTTGGTGCTGGTATGCCACAGCGGTCGCCGCAGTGCCCAGGCTCTAGCCCAGTTGGTGCGGCACGGGCACACCAGCCCCCCTGCCGCTGATGCGCCAGGTTCAGATCGCCGCTGGCTCTTTGGTGCTGCTCGGTCTGGGCCTCGGCAGCTGGGTGGCGCCGGCTTGGATTCTGCTCAGCTGGTTGGTGGGAGCCGGCCTGGTGTTTGCTGGCATCAGTGGTTTTTGTGGCATGGCCCGCCTGCTGGCCCTGATGCCCTGGAACCGGGCTTCGATTTGATGGCAGCAGGCGCTTGCCCATAACACCTGGATGGATGCAGGCGCTCCACTACAAATCATGCCCAGCGGTTGATCACTCTCTGGATTGCCTGGTTGCTGGCCATGCTGTTCCACGTGGATTTGGGCTTGATGCCCTTATTCCACGGGCAGTCACCCGAGATCAACAGCCAAGTCCCATTGGGAGCCTTGCCGCTGCTGCTTGGTGCCATGCTCGGCTATTTTTTCCTGCCATTACTGGCAATCGTGCTGATCTCTTTCGCTGATTCAGCCATCGGTCCAGGGATTCGCTGGCGGCTGTTGAGGCGGCTGCACTTTTGGCTAAGTGTAGTTTACCTAATTACTAATATCCTGCATCTTCTGGCAGATATCTTGGTGCCAGATGCACGCCTTGATCAGATCATGCTGATGGCGGTGATGACCCTGCTTGGGTTGTTGATCAATATTGAAAGCTGGCACTGGTGGCGCCAACATCACTGAAGGAATGCCTGCTTGAATAGCTGGCCGCTTTGTCTTTTTCGCAACCATTTAGTCTTTGTATTTTGCATTTGCTGGCGAGGCCGATAAGCCCTGAAGACAATTATTTATTCCTAGAACTCCAGCCTTAACGAAACCAACTTTCGACCGGCTGGCCGCACTGACCTGACGGGGGAGGTGGACGCCGCACGGCCTGACAGCCTGGAATGCTACGACGCTTCTGGGACACCTGGAAGCTTTGGCAAAATTAGCCTTAACTCTCAATCACTAATTCACCAATTCAACCCATGTACCAGTGCATTATCTCACAGTCCCGTGGTGAAGCATTGTCGTTTAGGTGTTGATATCCGATTGCACATCCTCCACCAGTATTGGCATATATTTGTCATATCGGTTCAGGTCCCTTCACAATCATGCCAAGAATTACCGTTGAGCTCTCCGTGGAGGAGCATCGAGCTTTAAAACTTTTAACCATTCTCGAGGGCAAGAAACTTGGTGCCGTCTTAAAAGAGGCAATTAATTCCTACCTTGTGGAAAAGGGTGCTCACGATCTCGAGGTCAAAGGCAAGCAGTGATTTCAGTTGAGCGTATCGGGTGTTGCCGCCACCAGAAGATCAAGCACCTCGCGATCTTCGAGCTGATTAAACGCTGCACACCACATGCCCACGGATTAGAGGTGCTTCACCAGCATCAGGATTTCGAGTTAATCGACTTGCTGGCCCAGTTGCTTGGCCGTTTCGCCATACCGCAACCTTTCCTGCCGAAATAGCGCCGATCGCGAGCTCGGGTTGCAGAGAATTGGCCACCTTTCGCACCGACTGGGTGGCCACGGGAAGCCGCAATTACCCGCCAATGGCGACGGCTACCGAAGAGCACTCCAAATCTCTTTTAGTGCATGAGTGGATCAGAACCGCCCTAAGCGCGTTGCTGGGCCAGGTTGCCGCACTGGCTGCTCGACTAGGCGCGGCTGCGTCTTTTCGGCTATTACAGGAAGACCTTGACGCTTAGACATGCGCCGCATTGCTGCATTTCCCTGTCTTTTGACCCTTTGTACTACTGCTTCCCTGCTTGCACCCTGCGCAGCCCAGGCTGGCCAAACAGACGCCAAGGCCGCGCCCACCAGTGGCACCGTTGAATACAAGTCGAACGTCTCTGAAGTGGACTCCTGCAATCAGGCCCAATACCGCATGCCAGCCAATGCAACCGCTACGGCCATGCGGCTCTCAACTGCCATCAAAGGTGAATACGCCACCTTCACCTGCCGGGTGAAGTGGAGCCTCTCGCCCGCTGCTCGGCCCACCTATCGCCCGATTTTGTTCTCCCCTTCAGCCTGACCCCCATGCCCCGTACGAATCAGCCATCTCCGCGCACCGTCAAGTTGCAGATCCTTGGCGCAGTGTTTGTGCCAATGGGATTGCTAGGCCTATGGCTTTATTCCAAAGGCTTCTGGTGAACGCTTAAAGGCGCTTCCTCGGACTCGCGATTGCGGCGATGGCTTCCAGAGGTGATGTACCGCATGGATCACCACGCCCCAGATCAGCAGGTCGGGATCGTCACCTTGTAGGGCAATGGCGGGGCTAGTGGCATCGCTGGCCACCAGGCGCCAATGGGGAGGTGTTCCCTCCAGTCGCCGCAGCAGAAAGCGCCCCTCGTGCACGGCGACCACGATGGAGCCAGAACGGGGACCCACACTGCGGTCGACCACTAATAAATCGCCGTGATGAATGCCCTCTCCGCGCATGGCATCGCCGTCTACCCGCATCAAAAAGGTGGAGCTCGGTCGCGGAATCAGGGCTCCATTTAGATCGATTGTTGCCTCGATGTAGTCATCGGCAGGGCTGGGAAAGCCTGCGGCCACGGTTTCGCCGGCCAGGGGCAAAAGCAGGGGCTCGAGGTCGTGATGCGCTGGCTGCAAGGGACCAAGCCAGATCAGATCGCTCGCCATGGCAATCCCCGAAGGCCGACACACTATGCAAAATAGTACGGCCGTACTGTCTTGCATTGTGGTCGCGGCTCAGTCGCCGCAGCCCCTGCTCACCACCTCGTTGCGCAGGGCGATTAGATCGGCTGCATCGGGGCGCTGGGGTTCAAACAGCAGGGCCCAGGCCAGAGACACATCTCCAGCTTCCAGGGCCGTTTCGATCGCTGCCAGCCAAGCAGGGGGGCTCTGGCCTAGGGAGAGGATCAGGGCCGCGGTGCGGGCCATCCGCTCGGCGTCCGCACCCACTAATTGCACTTGGGCAAAGCTGCCCTCTGCCGCCTGCTCAGGCCTCAGACGCATCAGCACCACCTCGCCGGGGGCAATGGGGGCCAGGGGCCAGGCCAGGGGTGCGCGGAAGGGGCGCCCGGCAGGCGCAAGCTGCTGCCAAACCAGCAGGCCCTGGCGCTCGATGCGGAGCTCCAGCAGGGGTTCGACCACTACGAGCAGGGGCATGGGTGTGGGCACCAGGCCAATGGCATCCCCTTCTGTCACCGGCTCCACCCGGGGGTTTACCACGCAGACCGCTACTGGATCCACCGGCCGCTGCAGGGCTTGGGCAGAGTTCGCAAGCAGCCAGCCCAGCCCAAGGGGTATCAGCAGGGCTGGGCTAAGACGCTGCTTGCTCAACTGAAGCTACCGAATGCCGTGCCAGAGCGGAGGTCGCCAAAACCACCCACGGGCGTGTAGCCACCGCTGCGGCGCATCAGAAAATTCAAAAAGGTGGTGCTGAAGTCGACTGTTTCAAGAAAGCGCACCCCCACATAGGAGGCAGACTCCAGCCGATCGACCCAGAGGGAGCTGGCCCGCAGCCGGATCGGATCGCCGAAGGTGGGTTGGTGAATCGTGAGGGTGCCGACCAAGCCAGGCACAACAGGCTCGCGGATGGGAAACAGCAGGCAGGCACCAGAGGCGCTCACATCCCAAAGGCGACCAATAAACTGCACCGGATCGACATGAAAGTCGATCGGAATTGAAATGCTGATTGAGGGGACAATGTGCCTCACCTCGTTCCTTGGGGAAGGATCTGGCCTTGAGGAAGTATCCGGCATCAAGTCAAATGCAGGCGGATATTCGTAAAAATCCGGGTGTGCACATTACCCAGTAATGTCATTACATCGTAGTGAAGCGAGTCGAAAAGCCAACTGAGAAAAGGCAGAAAATTTTGAGCGTGGCCAGGTGGTGGCATTCAGCCCGCGGCGCGGCTTAGGGCCCCGCCGCAGCTAGAGCCCCCCCCGGCGGTGCAGCCAAAGCAATGATCTGCCACTGCCACCGCATCCCCCTGCGGATCCCAGCCCAGCAGTTCGCCCAGATGGCGCTTGGGCCGGCCAGCTGCGCTCAGACCAAGCTGCTGGTTGAAATCGCAGTCATAAAGCCAGCCCTGCCAGTCGACACTGATCAGGGAGCGACACATGACCCGCTCGAGGTTGGCGCCGCAGTGCTTGTTTTTCAACAGGGCTTGGTAGGCCTCCAGCTTTTCCTGGGCTTGGAGCCAGCTGGCAAAACGCTGGATCGGCATATTGGCTAGGGCGTAGAGGCTGGTGAACACCACCCCGAAGTCGGCGGCGAGCACCCGGCGGTAGTCGGCCTCCAGCTGGGCTTGGGGAGGGGGTAGCTCCGGCCCCTGGGGGTTGTATACGAGCTGCAGCTCTAGGCCGCTGCCTGCCTGGCCGTAGCCAAGGGCATTGAGCTGGCGTAGAGCCTCGATGCTGCGCTCAAACACGCCGCTGCCTCTCTGGCGATCAACGTTTTCGGCGGCATAGCAGGGCAGGGAGGCCACCACCGTGACGCCCTGATCCGCCAAAAAGCGAGCCAAATCAGCTTGGCCGGGTTCCGACAGAATCGTGAGGTTGCAACGATCGAGCACCTCGACGCCAAGCTGGCGGGCAGCCACCACCAGCTCCCTGAACTGGGGATGGAGCTCCGGCGCTCCACCGGTGAGGTCGAGGCAGCTCAGCTGGCGAGCCGCCAGAACCGGCGGGATCAGGGCCAGGGTGGCCGGATCCATCATTTCGGTGCGGGATGGTCCAGCGTTGACGTGGCAGTGGCTGCAGGCCTGGTTACAGCGATAACCGAGGTTCACCTGCAGGGTTGTCAGGCGTCCCCGTTGAAGCGGCGGGAAGGCCGTTGCTGGACCTTGGGCTCCTATTAGGGGCGGGGCGGAATGGAGTTGCAATCCCCGTTCATTTGCGAACGCCACCATCTTGCCGCCTACCCATGAACGAGCATGGTGAGTCGCTAGCACCCAGTTTGCGATGTTGCAGCAGCCCCCCCGCGGCTACGTCACCCTGGCTCGCCTGGGTTTGGTTGCCAATGGTCTGGCCATTCCCCTCGGCCTGGCGGTAATCCTGCTGGATCCCACCTGGCGCACGGCCAATCTGGTTGTGGGCGCCAGTGCCGTGCTGCCTACGGCCGTGGTGGGCCTGGTGGCCTCGATCGCCCTGCTCAAGTGGCGTGCCTGGGGACAGATCCTGGCGATCGTGGCCCTGTCTATGGCCCTGGCTGTGGGGCTGCCTTACGGAATCGTGCGCCTGGCTCTGCTCAGTGAGGGCCGATTGCTCACCGCAGTGCTGTCTGGTCTGCTTTGGGCGGCTACCACTGCTGCGCTGGTTTTCTGGAGTCGGCCCAGCATTCGCCGTTACTTGATCTGAGCTGGCCGGTCTATCGCCGTGGCCACCAGCCCTCGAATGCGGGGAGTGATTTTGTAGCAACAGCTACATAAGGAGGCGGGATTGCCGCATTGGATGCTCCCATAAAGCCTTTTCAAGTCGATCCCATGCCCAGCTCGCACCGTTACGCCGCTCTGCAGCAGATTCAGCGGCGACGCCCGGTGGCGACAACTGCTGCCGCCCCATTCGATGAGCTGTGGGCTAGCGACGTATTCGGCCTCCAGGCGATGAAGGAAGCCTTGCCTGGACGCATCTTTAAGTCGATTCAGCTCACCATCCGGGAGGGCGGCAAGCTCGATTTGTCGTTGGCCAACGCCGTGGCCGACGCCATGAAGACCTGGGCCAGCGCCCGTGGAGCTCTGTATTACGCCCACGTTTTTTACCCGCTCACCAACTCAACGGCCGAGAAGCACGACGGCTTCATTTCGCCCAAAAGTGATGGTCGGGTGATCACCGAATTCACAGGCAAGCTGCTGGTGCAGGGCGAGCCAGACGGCTCCTCCTTCCCCAATGGCGGCATTCGATCCACCTTTGAGGCCCGCGGCTACACCGCTTGGGACATCACCAGCCCCGCTTACCTGATGCAGACCCCCAATGGGGTCACCCTCTGCATTCCCACCGTTTTTGTTTCCTGGACCGGTGAGGCCCTAGATAAAAAAACGCCGCTGCTGCGCTCCAACGCCGCCATGAATCGCCAGGCCCAGCGCCTGCTGCGTCTGCTCGGTGAAACCGACGTAGCTCCTGTGAACTCCAGCTGCGGCGCCGAGCAGGAGTATTTCCTGGTCGACAACGCCTTCGTCGCCCTGCGCCCAGACCTGCTCCTCGCTGGCCGCACCCTGTTTGGCGCCCCGCCCGCCAAGGGCCAGCAATTCGACGACCACTACTTCGGCGCCATCCCCGAGCGCGTGCAGGTGTTCATGCAGGACGTGGAGCAGCAGCTCTACCGCTTGGGCGTTCCAGCCAAGACTCGCCACAACGAGGTGGCACCTGGGCAATTTGAAATTGCGCCCTATTTCGAAGCCGCCAACGTCGCTACCGACCACCAGCAGCTCACCATGACCGTGCTCAAGGCCACGGCCAAAAAGCACGGCTTCTCCTGCCTGCTGCACGAAAAGCCCTTTGCGGGGATCAACGGCTCGGGTAAGCACGTCAACTGGTCGATCGGCAACGCCACCCAGGGCAACCTGCTCGACCCGGGCCAAACGCCCCACGACAACCTGCAGTTCCTGCTGTTCTGCGCCGCCGTGATCCGCGGCGTCCACAGCTACGGGCCACTGCTGCGCTCGGTGGTGGCGACCGCTGGCAACGATCACCGCCTCGGCGCCAATGAGGCTCCCCCGGCGATCATCTCGGTCTATTTGGGCAGCCAGCTCGAGGATGTGTTCAACCAGATCCGCGAGGGCAACCTGCAGAGTTCTGCCAAGGGCGGCGTGATGACCCTGGGGGTGGACACCCTGCCGGAATTCACCAAAGACCCCGGCGATCGCAACCGCACCTCACCCTTTGCTTTCACAGGCAACCGCTTTGAATTCCGCGCCGTTGGCTCCAACCAATCGGTAGCCGGGCCCCTGGTGGCGATGAACACGGTGCTGGCCGATTCGATCGGCTGGATTGCAGATCGGCTGCAGAGTCAGCTCGACAGTGGCACCGCCCTAGGCGAAGCAGCCTTCAACGTGCTCCAGCAGGTGATGCGCGAGCACGGCGCCGTGGTGTTTGGCGGCGACGGCTACTCCAGCGAATGGCATCGCCTGGCGGTGGAAGAGCGTGGCTTGGAAAACCTGCGCACCTGCGCCGATGCCTTGCCAGTGCTGCAGCGCCCGGAGGTGCGGGAGCTGTTTGAGCGCCAGGGAGTGCTCAGTGCGGTGGAGCTGGAGAGCCGCTTTGAGGTGTACGCCGAGCAGTATGTGCTGGCGATTGAAGTGGAGGCAAAGCTGGCCCTGCAGATCGCTCGCACCCAGGTATATCCAGCTGCTGTGCGCTACCTAGGCGAGCTGGGCCAGGCCCTGCAGGAGCAGCAGGCGATGGGTCTGCATCCCAATCTCAAACTGCGCAATCAGTTGGGCGAACTGCTCGAGCAGCTCAACAACGGTTGCGAGAGCCTCGATCAGGCCCTACATTCCTCACCCCACGGCACCGAAGCCCACATGCGTCACTGCGCCGACAGCCTGATGCCGTTAATCGGCGACCTGCGTGCGGCAGTGGATGGCCTGGAGGGCTTGGTCGACGACGGTCTCTGGCCCCTGCCCAGCTACCAGGAGATGCTGTTTATGCGCTGATGCCCTCTCGGTGCAGCAACCTGCAATACCGGAAGATGTTGTGAAGGTGACAGTTTCGATCTGGCACAAGGTCCATGATTACCAGCAGAGCAGCGAAGCCAGACATGCCAGCAGTGCGAACCCAATCCCCCAGCCACGTGCGGATCTACCGCCTAGTCGATCGTCAAGGCGCCCCCCATCCCGTACTCGACGACCTCTACGAATCCCTCGATGCCGCATGGAGCGAGGCGATTGGCTGGTGGAACGACCACTGCGGTGGCAGCTCAGGGCCTGTGGAGATTGGCGTTGAAGTGAGCACTGCCAGCGGTGACTGGCGCACCCTGCGATTTCCTGGTTGCTGAATCCCTTGCTGCTGCCACCTCTCTCGAGTTGCGCGAGACAGCTGATTCAGGTCACCTGCACGCCCTTCCAGAAGGCCACCCGGCCGCGGATGTTGGCGGCAGCCTCCTTGGGCTCTGGATAAAACCAGACCGCATTGGCGTTCACCTGGCCATTGACCACAAGGTCGTAGTAGTGAGCCGTGCCTTTCCAACCGCACACGCTGGTGTGGCTGGAGGGGCGGATGCAGTCGGGGTCAAGTGCTGCGGCGGGGAAATAGGCGTTGCCGTCGACCTTGACGATGTCATCGCTGCTGGCAATCACCTGACCATTCCACTGGGCTTGCATGGGGCGTGTGGCGCAATTAAGGGCTGATTGTGGCAAGCACCGGGGGTAGGGATGGGGGCGGCAGGTGGGGTGTGGGATCCAGGGCCAGCAACTCGGCGCCCTGGCGACGCAGTTCGAAGTGCAGATGGGGGCCCGTCGCCGAGCCGGTCATGCCCACCATGCCCAGGGGTTGCCCCTGCTCCAGCCAGACGCCGCTCACCACGATGGCGTCGTGCAGATGGGCATAGAGCGTCTGCCAACCCTCGCCATGGTCCAGCAGCACCGTGGTGCCGTAGCCACTGATCGACTCCACCAGCAGCACCCGTCCGGCCCGGGAGGCGAGCACCACCGTGCCCTGCGGCGCCGCCAGATCAATGCCGGTGTGCAGCCGCCAGGCCGAGCGGCGCTCCGAGTAGCGCCAGCCCCAGGGGTCCAGGCTTTCGGCGGGCTGGGCCAACGGGTAAGCCAGGGGCAGCGCCGCCGGATCCAGCCCTGGTGCCGGCAAGGCGCCTCGGGCCAGAGATCCCTCCGATCCGGGGAGCCGCACATCAGGCACCGCCACTTGGCGGGGTAGATCCTGGGGCATCGCGGTCTGGGCACGCAGCGACGACTGGCCCACAACCGCTGCCAAAAACAACGGCAACAGCACGGGCCAGCTCCGGTGGGTCATGGCTCAGGGGATCTGGCTCAGCGCCAATCGGGGTCGTAGATCCGCAGGGTGCCAAATCCCAGCGACGCTGGCGAGGGGTTGGGGCCGGCTGGGTAGGCCGTCACCTGGAACATGTAGGTGTCGGAGACAGCCGGGTTGTTCCAGGGTTTGAGCACCACGGTGAGCGTGGCCCCGGGAGAAACGGGCTCAGGGAAGCTGAGGGTGAAGCGGCGCGCATCGCTATCGAACTGGGCCAGCACTGGCACGCGGGGACCCTGCTGGCGCGGCCGGCCCAAAAAGGCTGAGGTGCGATCCACAAAGAATGGAAAGCTGGTATCAACGCCGCGGGTCTGCTGAATCGTCAGGCCGCCGAGGGCCACCCCCGCCTCCGGATCGAGCGTGATCGTGAAGTAGTACTCCGCACGGGTCTGCCAGACAGTGGTGTAGTAGCTCACCAGGTCCACCTTCCAGGGAGCCTTGCTGAAGTAGGTGACGCCCCGGAGTTCAAGGGCGCCAGCGGCGGGGATCGCAAGCGGCGAGAGTGCGGGCGCCCCGGCAATGCAGCTGGCTAGGGCCCAGCCGAGCGCAACGGCGACGCGTCGAAGACGGGGCACAGGCACTAGGGCATTAGGCAGTTGGCAAAACGCTAGGAGCGGCCCGCAGGAATGGCTGGGGATCCTGATCGCGGCGATGGCCCACCGGAATCGGCGTACCCTGGGCTGTGCCATCCGCTGGATCGAGACTGGCAGTGGCCTCCAGGGCCTGGCGCAGGCACCGAGCCGCATGCAGCGGCATATCCCGGGGCACGCTGATGCGATCGCGCAGGTAGCGCAGGGCAGGGGCAGAGCCCGCCGGTGCTGGCAGGGGCTTGGCGTGGATCAGGGCCGTGAGAGCTGTGCGGAGCGGGACATCGAAGTTTTCCGCTCCCAGGGGGCTGCGGCCAAGAATTGCCGCTCGGTGCTTGATCACCCGGCTGAGGGCAAAGGCTGCCGCATTGGCCGGTTCGGCCTGGCTGGTTTCCGGGTCGGGGCTGCCCAGGGGCCAGGGGCCCCGATCGATTTGAGTGGCTAGTGCTTGTTGGTTGGCATCTCCGCTGGCATAGCAGCCACCCATCTGGGGCGGTAGGTCGTGGGCATGGGTGTGGAAGTCGCTCTGGGTGCCTAAGTAGCTGGGGCGCTGCTCCAGCGCCTCAAACCAGCGGCCAATGGCCGGATGCTCGCTGCGCAACAGAAAGCCCTTGTAGTAGGCCAGGCTTGCAGCCATACGCTCCACGTAGGGCACGAACACCAGGTCAGCCGTGCCTAGCTCGCCAAGCAGAAAGGGCCCACTTTGCTGGCTGAGCGCCTGCTCAAAGTTGCCTGCAATGCGCTGAAAAGCCGCCTTGGCAGCGTGCTCTTGGGCGGACCGCAGCCCCGGGCTGCAGAGCCATTGGCACCATGCCCGGAACAGCAATCGCTCCAGTTGGCGCAGGGGCACCACCGCCGGGTCGTTCATGCCCAGTCCCAGGGGCCCGAAGGCCCCCTCGAGGGCTTCAAGAATGCGATCGCTCTCAGTGATCAGGCGGCCATCGAGCTCAAGCGCCGGCAGCATCCCCGAAGGAACTAGCCGTTTGAACCAAGCCTCCTTTTCGCCGTAGCAAAACATGGTGACCTTGCGAATCCGGTACGGGATCCGCTTCTCTTCGAGCCAAAGCCACACCTTCTGGCAGTAGGGGCACCAGGCGTGGTGGTCGCGGAACAGGGTGACCCGCACTGCCTCCTCCGGCTGGCCAAACAAACGCAGCCGGGCCTGGGCGCTGGTGGGACCGTTGACTGGATCGGCTGGGGACGCACCGAGGCGTTCGAGCTCGTGCCAATCGAGCACTCCCTCGGCTTTCGACTCCATGCCTATCGCTGCAGCAGCCTTGGTTCTAGGAGCTCGCGGGGTGCTCGGTGGCCTAACTAAGTTTCAAGAGCGAAGTTTCATACCAGAGATCCAATGTTCGACGCCTTCACCAAGGTTGTTGCCCAGGCTGATGCCCGTGGCGAATTCATTAACGCCGGCCAGATCGATGCCCTCGCAGCGATGGTTGCCGAAAGCAACAAGCGCATGGATACGGTGAACCGCATCACCTCCAACGCTTCTGCCATCGTTACCAACGCTGCCCGCGATCTCTTCGATCAGCAGCCCGCCTTGATCGCTCCAGGTGGCAACGCCTACACCAGCCGCCGCATGGCTGCTTGCCTGCGCGACATGGATATCATCCTCCGCTACGTCACCTATGCCATTTTCAACGGCGATGCTTCCGTGCTGGAAGACCGCTGCCTCAACGGCCTGCGTGAGACCTACCTCGCCCTCGGCGTTCCTGGCGCTTCTGTGGCAGAAGGCGTTCGCAAAATGAAGCAAGCTGCTATCTCGATCGCTAACGATCGCAACGGCATCACCCCTGGCGATTGCTCCGCCCTGATGTCCGAAGTTGGCACCTACTTCGACCGCGCTGCTGCTGCAGTCGGCTGATTGGGCACAAGCCCAGGAATGTCCCTCTGGCAGGAGCCCAACGGCTCAACCAGAGGGTTGTTTGGTTTCCGGTTGCACTGGAGATCAAGAGCCAAGGGATGGGGCCAGGCAGCTCAGCTGAAGACCTCAATAGTGAGCATCAGGGCATCAGTCACGAAGGATTGTTTCACTCAGCCGCAGACAACTAACTCGTGAACCGATCCAACCGTGAACGGATCCAACATCACAAAAATCTGAGGACCAGTCATGGAGTTGCCCAGTTGGCCCTCCAGACCCGCTCTGCCGTCGATCCTCGGCGGCACATTCGGCGGCTTCTAGTCAGCGACGTCCGTCCCAAGATTGGGCTGCCAGCCAACACAGGGCGGAAGGGATCAGCGTTCTGGTGAACGGTGTCATTTGCTACCCACAGGACTGCAGCGCTGCACGATTGTGGCCGGGTGAACATTAGAGGTCACCTTCCTTCATGGCCCAAGTCCCCATCGCTGGCGGCGGTCCAACCCCGCTCGCTGTCTTTGATCGATTCCGCACCCAGCTTCTCGCCAAGGTTCAGGAGCCTGAACTGAAGCGTTACGCCGTGATGCTGCTCGCCTTTGGTGCTGGCCTGCTGCCGCTGATGGCAGGCTCCGCCAAGGCAGCCTTGGCGAAGGTCCCCACCGACGGCGCCGACACCCTGCTGATGCTGATGGGTTCAGCACTGGTTCTACTTATGACCCCAGGCCTGGCGTTCTTTTACGGCGGCTTCACCCGCGCCAAGAACGTGCTCAACACCATGATGATGAGCTTTTTCCTGATGGGGCTCATCGGTGTCGTCTGGGTTGTGATCGGCTACTCCCTCTCCTTCGACACCGGCTTCGGCAGCCCCTTCATCGGTGGTCTCGGCCAGATGTGGCTCAACGGCGTGGGCGGTGAGCTCGGTGATGCTCCCTTAGCTGATGGTTTCGCCATCTCCGCTTCCTCCTTCGCCCTTTTCCAGGGCATGTTCGCGATCATCACCCCGGCGCTTATTTCCGGCGCCCTTGTGGAGCGGATCAACTTCAAGGCCTGGTTCTGGTTCTCCCTGCTCTGGAGCCTGTTCATCTACTGCCCCATGTGCAAGATGGTTTGGGGCGGTGGCTACATCGGTCCCTTTGGTGAGATCGGCGCCATCGACTTTGCCGGCGGCACAGTTGTTCACATTGCTGCAGGCGTGGCTGCTCTGGTGGCCACTGCGATTGTGGGTCCGCGCAGCGGCTTCCCCGGCAGCAAGCGTCCTCCCCACAACGTGCCCTTCATCCTCCTGGGTGCCGGCCTGCTCTGGTTCGGCTGGTTCGGCTTCAACGGCGCCAGCTACTTCGCTGCTAAGGGTGCCGGCTTCTCCTTCCTGACCACCACCCTGTCGGCCTCAACGGCCCTGCTCACCTGGTGCTTGATTGAGTGGTTCCTTGATGGCAAACCCACCGCCGTGGGAGCCGCCACCGGCGCCGTGGCTGGTCTGGTGGGCATCACCCCCGCCGCCGGCTTCGTCTACATGCCCCAGGCTTTGATTATCGGTGCGGCGACCTCCATCGCCTGCTATTTCGCAGTTCAGGTGAAGTCGGCTATCAACTTTGATGACTCCCTCGATGCCTTCGCCGTCCACGGCGTAGGTGGCACGGTGGGAGCCCTGCTCACCGGCGCCCTAGCCATCCCTGCCCTGGTGCCGGCCGACTACTTCCCCAAATCGGCAGCAATCCTCGCCAGCGGCGGCCACACCGCCCTGTTCGTGGCCCACGTCAAGGCCGTGCTGATCAGCTACGGGTTTGTCGGCATCGGCACCGCGGTCATTCTCTGGATCGTTGGCGCCACGGTGGGCCTGCGGGTCACTCCTGAGCAGGAAGAACGTGGACTCGACTTCGTCGCCCACGGGGAAGAGGCTTACGACCCCACGACCAACTGAAGCTGAATCACCATGAAAATGATCACGGCAATGGTCCGCCCTTCCAAGGTGGAAGCAATCAAAACAACCCTCGTCGGCCTCGATGTGGTCGGCATGACTCTTGTCGATGTCCGCGGTTTCGGGCGACAGAAGGGTCAGGTGGAGCGCTACCGCGGCAACGAGTTCACCGTGGACTTCCTACCCAAGTCCAAGATCGTTGTGGTGGTGACTGACGACAAGTTGGAAGCCACCCTCACTGCCATTCTCGAGGCCGCCCGAACCGGCGAAATCGGTGATGGCAAGATCTTCGTCACCCCCGTTGAGGAAGCCATCCGCATCCGCACCGGTGAGCGCGGCGACACGGCGATCTGAGCACCCACCTCTTGATTTGATGTGGTGTTTCCATCTGGGACACCTCAACTGCCCCCCATCCGGGGGGCTTTTTTTATGGCTGCTGACAATGCCACCAGCTTCCCTGGGTTTTTCGCTGAGCTGGGGAGCACCCTTCCGCCCAAGGACTTCACGCCATAGCGTGAGGAGCTCCAGCACTTCAGCTCCCCCCATGAACGAACACTTCGATTTGGTGGTGCTTGGTGCCGGCTCGGGTGGTCTAGCTGCTGCCAAACGGGCCGCAAGCTATGGCGCCAGGGTGGCGATCGTGGAGGGCGATCGGGTGGGCGGCACCTGCGTGATCCGCGGCTGCGTGCCCAAAAAGTTGCTGGTTTACGGCTCCGCTTATAAACACTTGCTTGCCGATGCAGCCAGCTATGGCTGGGAAATCGAGGGGATTCGCCGCAACCCCAGCACCCTGCTGGCCAATGTGCGCACCGAGGTGGGTCGTCTCAATCAGCTGCACCTCGGCTTTCTTGAAAAAGCGGGGGTAGAGCTGGTGCGCGGCTGGGGCTGCTTTGAAGACGCTCACACCATTGCCGTTGGCGAGCGCCGCCTGCGGGCCGAGCGCATCTTGATTGCGGTGGGGGGGCGGCCCCAGCGGCCAGCGATTCCAGGGGCAGAGCTTGGCTGGGTGAGCGATGAGATGTTTCTGCTGGAGCAACTACCGGAGCGCCTTGTGGTGGTGGGTGCTGGCTTCATCGCCTGTGAATTCGCCTGCATCCTCAATGGCCTTGGCGTGGCAGTGACCCAGCTGGTGCGCGGCAATCATTTGCTGCGGGGCTTTGATCTTGAAGCTGCCAAGGCGGTCCAGGAGGGCATGGAGCAAGAGGGTATTGAGATTCGCTTTGCCCACAGTCCTGCAGCCATCACTGGCAGTGCCGGCGACCTCAGCGTCCATACCGAGGCAGGCGAAATCATTCCTTGCGGTGGAGTGCTGCTTGCCACCGGCCGGCGCCCTTTCCTGGAGGGCCTGCGCCTTGAGGCAGCGGCTATCGCCACTGAAGCCAATCGCATTCCAGTGGATAGCGAGCAGCGCACCAACGTGCCCCACATCTATGCAGTTGGCGATGTCACCGACCGCATCAACCTCACCCCGGTTGCCATTGATGAAGGACGGGCCTTTGCCGACAGTGTCTATGGCACTAGCCCGCGCCAGGTGGACCACAGCCTGGTGGCCTATGCGGTATTCAGTCAGCCGGAGCTGGCCAGTGTGGGGCTCAGCGAAGAGGAGGCGATCCAGCGCCATGGCCCAGAGGGCGTGCGGGTGCATCGGGCCCGTTTCCGGCCGATGAGCCAGGCCTTGCCGGCCAGGGGGCCCAGGGTATTGCTCAAGTTGGTCGTGGAGCTGGAAAGCGGCAAGGTGCTGGGCTGCCACATGGTGGGCGAACACAGCGCTGAAATTATCCAGATGGCAGCCATCGCCATTGGCATGGGCGCCACCAAGGCCGACTTCGATCGCACCATGGCCCTGCACCCCTCGGTTGCCGAGGAGTTTGTGACCATGCCGAACTAGGCCGTGAGCCGGCTTTTGCGCCAATCATCAGCCAGCATCACCACCAGCGGCGCCAACAGGACCATCGGCAGGGCCCGGCTGTCAATTGGCACCATCGCCGCTAGCCACGACAGGGGCGGCCAATAGAGCAATAGCGCTGTGAAGAGAATTTCAGCTGCTATGCCAAGCCAAAGCAGGGGATTGCGGCGCCAGCCCTGTTGCACCAAGTTGACGAAGGCGGAGCGATGCGCACTGCGGCAGGCCATCCCCACACCCTGCTGCTGCCAGCTGAGCAGGTAGGCCGTCATCGACACCACGGCTTCGCTCAGGCCCAGCACCAGATAGGCGCGCAGCATCAGGGGCCGATCCAGTAGCGGCGCTGAACGGCGCCGGGGCGGTTGGCGCATCAATACCGATTCAGGCGCCTCGGCTCCTAGCCCCAGGGCGGGTAGTAAATCAGTGCCCAGATCCACCGCCAGGATCTGCAGCACGGTTAGGGCCGCCGGGATTTGCACGGTCACCATGGCTAAAAACGGAGCCATCTCGGCCACGTTGCTAGGCAGCACGTAGGGCAGGAACTTGCGAATGTTGGCCACCACGCCTCGGCCAAAGCGCACCGCCGTGACGATCGTGGCGAAGTTGTCGTCTAGCAGCACCACCTGCCTCCCTTGCCACATCGGTGCCCACCAGGCCCATAGCTATGCCCAAATCGGCCGCCCGCAAGGCCGGGGCATCATTGACCCCATCGCCAGTGACCGCAACCACTTCGCCGAGGGAGCGGTAGGCCTGCACAAGCCGTAGCTTCTGCTCGGGGGCCATCCGGGCAAACACCAGCCGGTTGCGGTATTTGAGCAGCTGGCGCAGGTGCACATCGCTAATCAATTCAAGCTGGTCGCCCTGGATCACCCGCACCGGATCAGCCTGGGGGTGGTTGTCACCCTTGGCCGGCATATCCAGCAGGCCGATCTGGCGCGCTATGGCCTGGGCGGTGAGGCCGTAGTCGCCAGTCACCATCGTGACCTTGATGCCCGCCTGGTGACACTGGCGAATCGCCTCGGGTACCTCAGGCCGGGGCGGGTCGTAGAGCGCGATCAAGCCCAACAAGCTGAGCTTTTGCTCCAGTTGATCGGCTGGGGCTTGCCCCTCTGTGGCCTCGAGACTGCGCTGGGCCACGGCGATGACGCGGTAGCCGCGGCATGCAAGGTCGTCGTTGGCGGCTACTGCCTGGGCGCGGCCCGCCGGACTACAGCGCTCTAGCAGCTCCAGGGGTGCCCCCTTGGTGATCAGCTGCAGCCCGGCCTCGGTGGCCACGATCACGCTCATCCGGCGCCGATGGGAATCAAATGGCAACTCCCGGCTGCGGGGATGGCGCTGCTGATGCACCGCGAGGCCCAGGTCTCGAGCCTGGGCTGCCACCAGCAGGGCGGTTTCAGTGGGGTCGCCTAGGGCTCGGCTGCCGTCACCGCTGGCTTTGAGTTGGGCGTTTGAACAAAGGCAGGCCGCCAGCAACAGCTCGGCTTCTCCACCTCGATCAATCCCTGGCTGCTCGCCTGCCTGGGGCAGCCAGATCTCCTCCACTGCCATGCGGTTGCAGGTGAGGGTGCCGGTTTTATCGCTGCAGATCACGCTTACCGAGCCGAGGGTCTCCACGGCTGAAAGCCTGCGCACCAGTGCTTTCTGACTGGCCATGCGCTGCACGTTGATCGCCAGGGCCAAGGTGACCGTGGGCAGCAAGCCCTCGGGCACGTTTGCAACTATGATGCCAACTGCGAATACCAGGCTTTCGAGGGGACCCATCCCCACAAACAGGAGGCTGAAGCTGAAGGTGATCGCCCCCATGGTTAAGGCGATGGCTGTGATGGTGCGCACGATGTGGCCCACCTGCTGCTCCAAGGTGCTGATGCCCCTGGATGTGGCGGCGGTGAGGTGGGCCACATGGCCGAATTCGGTTTCACCGCCGGTGGCGTAAACGATGGCTTCGCCGCGCCCCCCGGCCACGCTGGTGCCCGCCAAAACCAGATTGGCCCGTTCCCGAGTCGGGATCAGGACAACTTTGTCTGCCGCAGGTGAGTCGATGGCATCGGCATGGCGCGCCACTGGCTGCGATTCGCCTGTAAGCACAGAGAGATCCAGGCTCAGTTCGTTGGCCTGGATCAGGCGAGCATCGGCGGGCACCTGGTCTCCCTCCTCCAGCAGGATTCGGTCGCCCGGCACGAGCAGCTCGGCATCTAGCTCGGTGAGTTCACCGTTGCGCCAGAGCCGCACCTGGCGGGGTAGGGATCGCTTCAGCGCCGTCAGGGTGCGCTCGGCTTGGTAGTCCTGCCAGAAGGAAAACAGGCCGTTGACCAGCACAACCGCCCAAATAGCCCAGCCCAGCTGGGGCGTGCCCGCTGCAAATGCCAGGGCCCCAGCCACCCAGAGCAGCAGGGCCATGAAATGCACCAGTTGATCGACAAACCTCAGCAGCAGGGAACGGCGGCGCTGGCTTGGGAGGCGATTGGCTCCAAACCTCTCCAACCGCCGCTGGGCCTCTGAGTCGCTCAAGCCTTGGAGTGTGCACTGCAGAGCTGCCGGCACTGCCTGCGCTGGGATACTCCAGATCGGCTGGCTAGCAGAGAGCTGCATGGCGGGTTAGCTAGATCGTGGGGCAAGGCCCTTCTCGTCAAACACCCCTTCAAAGAGAACCGAACTTAAGTAGCGCTCGCCTGAGTCGGGCAGCACTACCACGATGGTTTTGCCGGCGTAGGCCTCCTCTCGGGCTAGCCGCAGGGCGGCCGTGGCTGCGGCACCACAGGAGATGCCCGCCAGGATTCCCTCTTCCTTCATCAGCCGGCGGGCCATGGCCACCGCCTCCTCGTCGCTAACGGTTTCGACCCGGTCCACCAGGTCCAGAGCGAGGTTTGCGGGCACAAAGCCAGCGCCGATGCCCTGGATCTTGTGGGGACCGGGCTTGAGCTCCTGCCCTGCCTTGGCCTGGCTGATCACTGGGCTGTTGACGGGTTCAACTGCCACCGAAACCAGCGGCTTGCCCAGGGTTCCCTTGATGTAACGGCTGACGCCAGTGATGGTGCCTCCGGTGCCCACTCCAGCCACAAGTACGTCCACCTGGCCGTCTGTGTCGTCCCAGATTTCGGGGCCGGTGGTGTCGTGGTGGATCTGGGGGTTTGCCGGATTGGAAAACTGCTGCAGAAGGACGTAGCGGTCGGGGTCGGAGGCTGCCATTTCCTTGGCAGCGCCGATGGCGCCGGGCATACCCATCCTTCCTTCAGTGAGAACGAGGTGGGCGCCGTAGGCCGTGAGCAGTTTGCGGCGCTCCAGGCTCATGGTCTCCGGCATCGTCAGGGTTAGGGGGATCCCCTTGGCGGCGGCCACGAAAGCCAGGGCGATGCCGGTATTACCGCTGGTGGGCTCCACCAGCTCCTTGCCAGGTCCCAGCAGTCCCTCCTGCTCGGCCCGCCAAATCATGGCGGCGCCGATGCGGCACTTCACCGAAAAGGCAGGGTTGCGGCCTTCAATCTTGGCCAGTACGCGGGCCTTGCATCCCTCGGTGACCCGATTGAGCTGCACTAGGGGGGTTTTGCCGATGGTGAGGCTGTGGTCGGCGTAAACGCTCGTCATCCGTTTGGGGGAGCCATTCTCTTAGCGCACCCTAGGGATGCTCTGCCAAGCGAACAGCAAGAATTAGCCTGTTTTTACAGGCCTTGTGGTCAACAACATCGATCTGCAGACGGCGAGCCAACTCGATGCCTCACGCAAGGCCTTGGGCTTGGCCCCTGGGGTTGACCCGATTGGGGCCTGCCGCACCTCAACATAAGCGGTACTTATGGGATTCATCAGCAGGGCTTTGGCGCCTCCCGGCCGGCCTTCTCACTAATCCCGCAATCTTCCGTTACAGTCCTGTTACGCAATGTCCTTGCGCTCGACGGGATTCCGTCTGGTGGCTTGCCA
>NZ_JAGQCO010000069.1:0-7745 GCF_024346235.1 Cyanobium sp. BA5m-21 | reverse complement strand
ATCGCCCAGCCCGCCATGCAGAAGCGGCAGGCCGAGATCAAGGCCAAATACGCCAACAACCCCCAGAAGCAGCAGGAGGAGCTGGGCGGGTTGATGAAGGAGTTCGGCAGCCCCTTAGCTGGCTGCCTACCCCTGCTGGTGCAGATGCCGATCCTGTTTGCCCTGTTCGCCACCCTGCGGGGCTCACCTTTCGCGGATGTGCCTTACACCCTCAACCTAAAGGTGCTGCCTGCTGAGCAAATCGCCGCAGTCGAACCCAAACCCTTCAACAGCCCAAGCCACTCGATCTTCGTTACCGAAACCACCCACGTGCCGGTGATCGCCAGCCTCGAAGGCGGCACCAAGCTGGGAGTGGGTGATTCGGCCCAGGTGAAGCTGCACACCAAAGACGGCTCGAGCTTTGCTTCGGTGCTGCAGGGCATCGACCATGGCGACGCCTACACGCCCGCCTGGAGCGTGACCAAAGGAGAAGGCGTCGTCAGCGTGGCAGCTGATGGCACGATCACTGCCCTAGGCACCGGCGACGCCACAGTTGAGGCCAAGATCCCCGGCCTGGCAGCTCGCAGCGGCTTCCTGTTCATCAAGGCTCTCGGCCAGGTGGGCTTTATGACCGATGGCGCCGTGAACTGGGACATTGCCATCTTGGTGGCAGGTTTCGGCGCCAGCCTGTTTGCCTCCCAGATCCTTTCTGGCATGGGCATGCCCGCCAATCCTCAGCAGTCCACCGCCAACAAGATCACCCCGGTGATGATCACCGGCATGTTCCTGTTCTTCCCCCTGCCGGCTGGGGTGCTGCTCTACATGGTGGTGGCCAACATCTTCCAGGCCCTCCAGACCTTCCTGCTCAGCCGCGAAGCCTTGCCCGACAACCTGCAGGCGATCCTTGACCAGCAAATGGCGCAGCAACCCGTGACTGTGTCAGCCAGTGGCGGTCGCCTGCCATTCGAACCCAAGGGCAAGAAGTGACCCGTGTCCAGTTCACCCCAGCCAGAGCACTCTGATCAGATTGTCGGGGAGAGGCTTCGGCCGGTTCCCCTTTCTGATCTGCGGCACCTGGAAGCTGGGCGCCATTGGCAAATAGACCAAACCATCGAGGGTCTAGCCAGCCTCACACCGGTGCGAGGCCAACTACACGCCAACCATCGAGGCAACGTGCTGGAGGTGGTAGGCAAAGCAGAAACGATCGTCACCCTCTGCTGCGACCGCTGCCTCCAGCACTTCAACCATCCCCTGCGCGCCAGCAACCAAGAATTGCTTTGGATCGGCGAACCCGCCCCAATCCCATCCGACTCGATGGCAATGGAGGGCGAGGCTGACGACAGCGGCCTGATGGAGCAGCTAGATCCCAGGGGCAATTTCGATCCAGAACACTGGGTATTTGAGCAACTAAACCTGCTGCTACCCATCGTTAACAACTGCGGCAAGGACTGCCCCGGTCCGGCCACCTGGAGCAGCGACGGCGCCGGCATCGATTCCCGCTGGAGCGCCCTGCAGGGCCTAAACCCCTGAGCCTCCCTCCGTGACCGACAGCTGGGCCGACCAACTCGATCTACTAATCCGGGCCCGCACGCCGATTCTGTGGATCCGCAGCCTTGAGGAGGAACGGGTTGATGGCCTGCTGGAACAAGCCGCCCAACGACTGGGCGGCCGCACCCTGCTGCGCTGGGACTTCATTGATGGCTTGTGCGGTGCCCCAAACCGCAGCGGCGAGGCCACCCGCAACCCGATGGCGGCCCTGGCCTGTCTCGACACCCTGCCGCCCGAGCAGGGGGCCCTGCTGGTGCTGCGCGATTTTCACCGCTACTGCGAAGACGCCGGCGTCTGCCGCCGGCTGCGCAACCTGGCCTCGAGCCTGCGCCAGGCACCCCGCACCCTGGTGATCACCGCCCCCGACTGGGCCATTCCCCGGGAACTGGAAGACAGCATCACCCTGCTGGACCTACCCCTGCCTGATGCCGAAGAAATCCGTCAACTGCTCAGCACGATTGCTGGCGCCAGTGGCTATCCGATGGCAACGGCCGTGTGCGAGCAGCTCACCGCCGCCTGCCACGGCCTCAGCGAGCAGCGGGTGCGCCAGCTAGCTGCCCGAGCCCTGGCGCGGCGCGGCCAACTCGGGGAGGCTGATTTAGCCGAGGTGCTGGAGGAGAAACGTCAGGCGATCGCCAAGAGCGAGTTGCTGGAGTACTGCCCAAGCGAAGCCAGCCCCGCTGATATCGGAGGCCACGAAGCACTCAAGCACTGGCTGGAGCAGCGCCACATGGCCTTCAGCGAAGAAGCGATGCGCTACGGCCTGCCCCTACCCCGGGGCGTGCTGCTGGTGGGGCCCCAGGGCACCGGCAAATCGCTCACCGCCAAAGCAATCGCCCACAGCTGGAGCATGCCCTTGCTGCGCCTGGATGTGGGCCGGCTTTTTGCCGGTTTGGTGGGGGCTTCAGAGGCCCGCACCCGCGACATGATCCAGCGGGCGGAGGCGATGGCGCCCTGCGTGCTCTGGATCGATGAGATCGACAAAGGCTTTGGGGGCGATTCCCGCAGTGACGGCGGCACCAGCCAGCGGGTGCTGGGCACGGTGCTCACCTGGATGTCGGAGAAAACCAGCGCCGTGTTTGTGGTGGCCACTGCCAATGGCGTCGACAAGCTGCCAGGCGAATTGCTACGCAAGGGGCGCTTCGACGAGATTTTCCTGCTGGATCTGCCCAGCGCTGACGAGCGCCGCTCCATTCTCGATCTGCAGCTGCGTCGCCGCCGGCCAAAGCACATCATCACCCTGGAAGTGCTGGTAGATCGAACTGCGGGATTCTCAGGCGCCGAACTGGAGCAGACCGTGATCGAGGCCATGCACCTGGCCTTCGCCGAGCAGCGGGAATTCGGCGAAGCCGACCTCATCGCTGCTGCTAGCCAGGTGGTGCCCCTTTCGCGC
Organism: Cyanobium sp. BA5m-21; assembly: GCF_024346235.1. Taxonomy (NCBI): domain Bacteria; kingdom Bacillati; phylum Cyanobacteriota; class Cyanophyceae; order Synechococcales; family Prochlorococcaceae; genus Cyanobium; species Cyanobium sp. BA5m-21. The sequence goes on along the minus strand of NZ_JAGQCO010000069.1, from coordinate 4,825 downwards.
ACCGCCCGGGAGCAACTGGAGGCGCTGCAGGCCTGGGCCAGCGGCGGCCGGGCCCGGCCCGCTTCCCGCGGTTAGGGAAAGCTGGCGTTGATGTCGCGGCGTAACGAACTCCGACGTCTGGTAACAAGCTCGGCGCCAGGCCAGGAATCAAAAGGAAATCACCTCTACGTTCTGGCCCAAGCCGCCCGAGCATCCGTGAGCCCCACCCCGAACAGCCGCCCTGAAGTTCTTAGCCAACTGGCGGTGGCCTGCCTTGGAGCAGGAATCGTGACCACCGTGGCGGTGGCTCAGGGCCAGAACCCACTCACCGCCTTGGGCATCACGCTTTTTTCAGCAATCGCCGCCGTAATGGTTGGCCAGGTGCTCTAGTTAGCGCCCATCGCCAGCGGAATTCTGGGCACGGGGAAGCCATTGGCACCAAGCACGTCGATGATCATGCGATTGGTGTCGAAATACACCTGCCAATAGTTGCTGGTGTGGGTGTAAGGACGCACCGCCAGCCGTGGACCACGCTCACTAAACTCGAGCACCTCGACGTCTGCTTCCATGCCAGCAAACTGATTAGGCACCTGCTTAATGCCCTCTTTGAGCAGGGCAATGGCTCGGGCTACATCGGCGGAATTATCGAGCTGGGCTACTAGCTCAACGCGACGATAACCATGGACCGAATAGTTCTGGATGGTGTCACCAAACAACTTGCCATTGGGCACGATGTTGCGCACGTTGTCTGGGGCCAGCAACGAGGTAACAAACATGCCGATTTCCTCCACTGTGCCGGTGATTCCAGCAGCCGTGATGAAGTCGCCAACACTGAAGGGACGGAAAATCTGTAGAAAAACCCCAGCTGCAAAGTTGCCGAGCATGCCACTCCAGGCCGCCCCGATGGCTACGCCGGCACCCGCAAGCAGGGCAGCAAAGCTGGCTGTCTGAATACCAAAGAAGCCGAGTATCGCTACCACCAAGATCACTCGCAAGACCGCAGCGAGGATGTTGATCAGATAGCCAACAACCGTCACATCGAGGCTGCTACTGCGCAAACTTTTGCGCATAATGCGCATTGCCAGCTGAATCAGCCAGCCACCAGCGATCCAGAGGGCTACTGCCCCAACCAACTTCAAAACAAAGGGAACAATCGTGGAGACCACGAGCGCTGACAGATCTGGAATTGGCATTGCCAACAATTAGTAGATTGAACTAACTGGATCCTCACGGATCAATCGACCGGTCGTCAATGCAATGCCAGGATCCGAGCAAATAAACGCTCCTGATGCCAACTAATTTCCGCGCCCAGCTACCCGCCCTGGCCAACAAGACCTACTTCAACTACGGCGGCCAGGGGCCCTTGCCGAGCTCATCCCTCGAGGCCATCACGGCCGCATGGCGCAGCATCCAGGAGCTGGGTCCGTTTACCGGCGCGGTATGGCCTTTTGTGGAACAGACCACCAGCCAGCTGCGTCAGCACCTGGCTGGCTGGTTTGGCGTGCCAGCGCACCGGTTGGCCTTCAGCGAAAACGTAACCAGTGGCTGCGTACTGCCGCTCTGGGGCCTGCCATGGCAGGCAGGCGACGAACTCCTGATCAGCGACTGCGAGCACCCGGGGGTGGTGGCCGCCTGCCGCGAACTAGCCCACCGCCAAGGGCTTGTGCTCACCACCTTGCCGGTGGCGGATCTACGCGGCACTGCCGATGACACAAACAAGCAGGTGCTGCAGCGATTGGATCGCCAGCTCAGCCCCGCCACCCGATTGGTTGTGCTTTCACACCTGCTCTGGAATACGGGCCAGGTGATGCCGATTGCAGCGGTAGCAGGCCAGCTCAGCTCACACCCCAAGCATCCCTGGCTGCTGGTGGACGGGGCCCAATCCCTTGGGGCCATTCCGATCGCAACTGCAGCCGCGGCCGCCGACATCTACGGCTGCACCGGCCACAAATGGTGCTGTGGCCCCGAGGGACTGGGAGCAGTAGCCCTATCGGAGCGGGTGGTGCGAGAGGCCAGACCAACCCTGATCGGCTGGCGCAGCCTTAGCCACGAAGCCAGCGGCCAGAGCGAATTTCACACCGACAGCCGCCGCTTTGAAGTGGCCACCTCCTGCGTACCCCTTTGCGCTGGGCTTGAGCAATCCCTGCACCTGCTGGAGGCGGAAGGCACTGCCGAAGAGCGCCTGGCCCTGATTCAGCAGCGCAGCGGCTATCTCTGGCAAGGACTGCAGGCCAACCCTCGGGCCCGCACCCTGTTGGAGGTGCCGCCACCAGCGGGGCTGGTGAGCTTTGAGCTCAGGGGCGAAGATCCGGAAAGGGTGGTGAAGCGCCTGGGCGAGCAAGGCATCTGGCTGCGCAGCCTCGACGATCCCCACTGCCTGCGGGCCTGCACCCACATCACCAGCACCGAAGCCGAGATTGACCAGCTGCTTGCAGCTTTGCAAGCGTTCTGAGTCGCTGCCAACTTCAAACAAAAAAAGGGGCTTTCGCCCCCCTCAGTAGATCCAGCTTGCCTAGATCTAATTGCGATCAGGAAGCCTGGTCGCTGAACACATTGCGGTACACCCAGCCAGCCAGCAGGGCTCCCACAATCGGTGCTACCCAGAACAGCCAGAGCTGACCCATCGCTTCCACTCCGGCCCAAACAGCCACTGCAGTGCTACGGGCAGGATTAACCGATGTGTTGGTCACCGGGATGCTGATCATGTGAATCAGGGCCAGGGTGAGGCCAATAGCAAGGCCAGCAAAGCCAGAGGGCGCCAGGCGATCAGTGGCACCAATAATCACCAATAGGAAGAAGAAGGTGAGCACTAGCTCCACGATCAAAGCTGCCCAAAAGCCATAGCCACCTGGTGAATGGGTGCCCCAGCCATTTGTAGCCAGCGGATTACTACCAGCCATCACCAAATCAAAAGCAGGGCCACCAGCCACCACAAGCTTGATAAAGCCTCCGGCCAGCACGCCGCCGATCACCTGAGCCACGATGTAAGGCAGCAGCTCCGATCCCTTCATGCGGCCGCTAGCCCAAAGGCCGAAGCTCACCGCCGGATTGAGGTGACAACCAGAGATGTGGCCAATTGCATAGGCCATGGTCACCACCGTGAGACCAAAGGCCAGCGACACGCCCAGAAAGCCCAGACCAAAGGGATTGCCGGGGGCAATATCAGCTCCAGTGAGATACGGGAAATTAGCGGCGATTGCGGCACTGCCGCAGCCTCCCAACACCAGCCAAAAAGTACCGAAACCTTCGGCAAGAAGCTTCTTGCCCATCGGAACAGAGGTTGTCACAAAGGTGTTTGATACAACAAGAGGAACGTACCCAGAGAAACTTGCACAAACAAGCCACTGGGTACATGTCGATACATTCCGGAGCCCCTAAGTGACCCGCCTGAGGCGCAGGGCTTTCTCCGCCTCTTCCCGGTCGTCGAAGTGAACCTTGGTGGTGCCGAGGATCTGGTAGTCCTCATGGCCCTTGCCAGCGATCAGCACCAAATCCCCAGGTGCTGCCGCGGCAATGGCGGCTGCGATCGCCACCGCCCGGTCGGCCTCCACCTGCATGGAGGCTCCAGGGGCAATGCCGGCAGTCACATCGGCCAGGATTTGCTGGGCATCCTCGGTGCGGGGGTTGTCGGAGGTCACATAGAGCTGGTCAGCGAGCTGGGCGGCGATCGCTCCCATCTGGGGCCGCTTGCTGCGGTCGCGGTCGCCGCCACAGCCAAACACGCAGATCAGACGCCCCCCAGTGAAGGGGCGGCAAGCAGCCAGGGCGTTGGCCAGGCCATCGGGGGTGTGGGCGTAATCCACCAGCACGGCTGGATCGCCGCCGCCGTCGCCCACCACCACACGCTCCATGCGACCAGGCACGCCGCGGAAGTTGGCCAGCCCCTCCAGCAACTGGGGCAGGGGGACGCCCTGCTGGACCAGGGCACCAACCGCCTGCAGCAGGTTCATCAGGTTGAAGCGTCCCACCAAAGGCGAGTGGAATGCCCCCTCCCCCGCCGGCGTCTGCAGCACCCCGCGCACGCCGCCTGCACCCAGCTGCAAATCGCGGATGAACAGCTCGGCGCTGGGGTCTTCCAGGGAGCTGCGCCAGCAGGCTTTACCTAGACGGCTCACCAGCTGGGCGCCCCAGGGGTCGTCGCCATTCACCACCGCCCCACCCGCCAGCAGCGGCTCCGCAAACAACCGCGCCTTGGCCTCGAAATAGGCCTGCATCGAGGGGTGATAGTCGAGGTGATCCTGGGTGAGGTTGGTAAACACGGCGCCGGAGAAGTGGCAGCCAGCCACCCGCTGCTGATCAAGGGCATGGGAGCTCACCTCCATGGCAGCGATATGGGCACCGGCTTCAACGGCCTGGGCCAGCTGGGCCTGGAGCAGATCGGCGAAGGCCGTGGTGTGCTGGGCCGTCACGCTGTGGCCTGGCCAGCGGTTTACCAAGGTGCCAAACAGGGCCGAAGGCCTGCCTGACGAAACCGCCAGATGCTCAATCAAATAGGTGGTGGTGGTTTTGCCGTTGGTGCCGGTGACCCCAATCAGGGCCAGCCTGCGACTGGGCTGGGACCAGAAGGCAGCAGCCAGCTCTCCGGCCCAGCGGGTCAACGGCTCAGGCGCTACCAGCACCGCATCGCCTGGGCCAGGCGGCTGCAGGGCCGCCGCGGCCTCGCTAATCACCGCAGCTACCGCACCGGCCTGCAGTGCCTGGGGCCAGAAGCAGCCCCCATCCACCTGGCTGCCAGGCAGCCCCACAAACAAAGTGCCCCGCCCGATGCGGCGCGAGTCACAGCTGATGCCGCTCAACTCCCCGTTGGCCACGCCCGCCGGCACCTCCAAACCCACCTGCTGCAGGA
>NZ_JAGQCO010000068.1:0-7912 GCF_024346235.1 Cyanobium sp. BA5m-21 | reverse complement strand
CCCATTGCCACAGCTGATGTCTGAGGGAGGCGAGCCGTCAGCCCCGGCTACGCCGGGGCTGATCCCCCCGAGTTACACCACTCCATGGGACGCCGCTTCAGCGGCCTGCTGGGTGGTCAGCGCGGCGTGTACCGGCACCAGCGTGACGGCATTCCCCTGAGCGAACTGGATCCCTGATATGAATTGCTGGTGAGAAGCCTGAGGTTGCAGTCGGCTGGTGCCGATCACTGAGGTAACGGAAACCAGAGCTGCTGCGGATCATCAAACGAAAGAGGCAAAAATTGGATGCGCTGGCGCAGAGCTGCTCTCCTTGAACCTGGCCGAAGTTCAGGAATTACTGCTGAGTGCCGGACTGGGTCTGCTATGTGATGGAATCTTCCGCGCCGGTGATGACCCGCTTGTGAAAGCCGTCGCCAAGGAGCTGCAGAGTCCTGATGCAAAAAAGGATGGCCCATGAAGTGAACAGAAATCCGTATATCGGCAGCAACTCCCCGGGCAAACGGTATCAACCAACCCCTAAGTTCTATCAAGGATAATTAGAGCTAGCGGATACCATGTATCAAAGTGAATGCAAATCCATCATGGCGTTTAGATAACATAGCACCACACGTAAGCGATTGCACGGCAACCATTTGGCCAGCCACGATCTGTTGGGTATGGGTAATCAATCGCTATTGACAGAGATGTCCATTCGATGTGGAGAATTTGATGTCTAGCTGATGGCCCAAGACTTCCGCTCAATGCCTCAAGGCTTGATCGAAGTTGCTTCCCAGCGAGATGCGGCTGATCGGAGGCAAACTTGCCCAAGAAACACAGTGTGCCAAAAGGCATCGACCAAGAACTATAAGAGAACCAAATAGCGGGCTAACCCCAGTCAAGCAGCCAGCGCTGGGCAGAAGTGACCAGATCGAGTGACCGGCCCAGTGACCTTAACCACCCAACCGCTAACTCCGCCCCGAGCAACCCCGGTAGCTGCCATCGTTTACGGTGGGTATGTTCCCTTCTGATTACAAGGGCCACAGATCCTTGATTAATAGACAGCAGACAAAAACTTTGGGATGTGTGGTTGGCCGCCATATCCTTATAGAGATGGTCCAAGGCACTCCCCCTGGCTTTACGCCCAATGCCTTAGTCGACAAAGCCTCATTAACTATCCTTGACCAATCTACGAGGAGGTTTGCTTGAAGGCCAATCAAAGAAAGGAAGATGAATGTAATGCCACTCAAGAAGATGATGCTGATGCACTGCCAGCCCTGCGGAGCGTTCATACAGAAAACTTTCCCCTAATATTAGAGGAAATAAATTCTTCACTTGCTGTAACACTTATCAAGCCGGAAAGTTAGTTTTTCTTAGACCTCAAGACGGCCTGCTTAATACCCACTTCCAGACCTTTGACTCGCCTATGAGTCTAGCTGCCAATCATCAGATCCTCTCTATTGGCACACCAGGGCATATACATCACTTCCGCAACATGCCAGCAGTTGCGCAAAACGCGAACCAATTGGTCACGTAGACGCCTGTTATATGCCCCGCGATTCGCACACCACAGGCGACATCCTTGTGCACGAGATGGCCTATGGCGAGAACGATGAACTTTGGGTAGTGAACACACGTTTTTCTTGCTTATGCACCCTGGATAATATCAATAGCTTTCTACCCCGTTGGAAGCCAAGCTTCATCACCGGATATTCCCCGAATGATCGCTGTCATCTTAATGGCCTAGGCATGGTTGATGGCAAACCCAAATATGTCACCGCCCTTGGTGAAACAAACACACCCACTGGTTGGCGAGACAATAAAAAAGACGGCGAAATTTTGATCGATATCCCCAGTGGCGAAGTCATCGCACATAATCTTTCTATGCCTCACTCGCCCCGCTGGCACAACGGGCAACTCTGGGTACTCGAATCTGGCAAAGGAACTCTCTCTGTTGTTGATCTCAAAACTGACAAGCATGAGGCAGTTGCAACTGGTCCAGGCTTCACACGGGGCTTGGATTTTTGGGGTCCCCTTGCTTTCATTGGACTATCCCAGGCAAGGGAAACGGCAGTTTTCAGTGGCATTCCCATCACAGAACAAAACATTGCACGCAACAGCGGAATTTGGATTATCAATATCGAAATAGGTCAGCTCGTTGCCTTTGTGAGGCTTGAAGATGCTCTGCAGGAAATCTTTGCGGTTCAGATTCTTCAAGGCATCGTCTGTCCAGACCTAGTCATTGATGAACCTGAAATAATTCACAGCTCTTACGAATTACCCAATCATGCCATGAAATATGCAGAAACAGTAAATCCCGCTGTCTAGTCATAATAGAAAGATTACAGAAAAGACTAATGCAGAATCGAAGTCAATAAGCAGTCGTGAATAAATTTACTTCCAGCTGTATATGTTGTTATCCAGTCCCCCGGGCTGAACCGAGCCCAGCAGCCCTCCAACCCATGACCCTTCGCCACGGCTATTTCACGGGAGCCGGCTACACCTATGACGCCCAAAGAGAACCGTCCCCCGAACGGCTGGCCTTCCTGGCCCTGCTCCACCGGCATCGGCCCCCGGAGGTCTGCGGGCCCTTCCAGCTGCTCGAGCTCGGCTGCGGCCAGGGCTACAACCTCTGCCTGCAAGCGGCGAACTATCCCCAGGCCCGCTTCCTCGGCATCGACTTCAACGCCGAGCACATCGCCCACGCCCGCTCCCTGGCGGCGGCCAGCGGCCTGGTGAATGTGCGCTTTGAGCAGGCCGATTTCCTGGAGCTGGAGCAGGCCGCAGGCGGCGTCATTGCCTGGGGCGACTTCGACTTCACCGTGGCCCACGGGATCCTGAGTTGGGTCGCCCCGGAGGTCCGCCTCAGCCTGATGCGTCTGGCTGAACGGGCCCTGCGTCCCGGAGGCCTGTTTTACCTCTCTTACAACACCCTGCCCGGCTGGCTGCCGATGCTGCCGTTCCAGCACTGCGTTAGCAGCTTGCAGGCCACGCTCGGGGATGGCATGCCGGCGCTGGACGGCGCCCGGGACCTGTTTCAGGGTCTTCGCCAGGCCAATGCCCAGGTTTTTGGCACCCAGCGGGATCTGCCACGCCGCCTCGATGGTTTGGGCAAGCTGGATCCCAGCTACCTGCTGCACGAATACAACAACAGCCACTGGCAGCCCCTCTATGCCAACCAGGTGATTGAGTCCATGCGCGAGCTGGGCTTGGGCTACCTCGGCAGCGCCACCCTGGCCGAGAACTTTGACGCGCTGCTGCCGGTGCCCGCCCAGCAGCAGATCCAACGCCTGAGTGACCCGGCCTTGAGGGAGCTGGTGCGCGACCTGCTCACCAACCAGGCGTTCCGCCGCGATGTGTATGTCAAGGGGGTGGACCCCCTCTGGCCCCTGGAGGTGTCCACCGCCCTTGAGCAGGTGCGGGTGTGCAGCCTGTTGGATCCAGACGCCCTAGTCGACGAGACCAGCCATCGCTTTCCGCTTGCCTGGGGCGAGGTCCAGGCCAACCGCGACTGGATTCGGGCCCTGCTTGCGGGCCTGCAGGATGGGCCCCGCTCCCTGGTCGAGCTCGGTCGCTTGATTCCCCCTGGCACGCCCCAGCTCTCGCTCGTGCCGACCGTGTCCCTCTTGCTGGGCCGCAATGCGGTGGCGCTGGTGCCGGCCGAGCGGGATCGGGGCCCCAGCCAGCGCTTCAACGCCCACATCGGCGCCAGCGTCGCCGCCGGTGCTCCCTATACCTTGCTGGCCTGCCCCGTGAGCGGCAACCTCCACAGGCTCACCGGGATGGAGCTCCTCGCCCTCAACGCCTTAAACCAGGGATGTAGCGAAGCCGCCCTGGCTGGGGCGATCGATGCCGGACTGCGGGCCCTGGATCAAACCATGCTGCGCGATGGGCAGCCTGTGCCGGAGAGTGAACGCCAAGCCGATCTGGAGCGCTTGGCCGAGAACTTTCGCCGCCGCTGCCTGCCGTTGCTGCGCCGCCTGGGGGTGCTGGGATCCGCAGCGCCGCCCCAACCGGGCTGATTGCGGCAGGCTCGAGATGCAGGCCTTGGACTGCGCAACCAGAATGGATCCATAATGGTTCCATGCCCAACTGCCGGCTGCTGGGATGGCCAAGACCCTCACGCTCAAAAACCTGCCCGAAGCCCTGCATGCGCGCCTCAGTGCAGCTGCCAGGCACCATCGCCGCAGCCTCAACAACGAAGCCATCGTCTGCCTGGAGGCTGGTCTTGCCGCTGCATCCGTTCCTGTGCCGGACCGCTTGCGTGAGATTCGGGCGTTACGGCAAACGCTTGGTAGCAGTGATTTTGATCCGAACGTGATCGAGGCCTTCAAGGCGGAGGGCCGCCCATGATTGTGGTTGACACCAACTTGGTGGCCTATTTGCTGTTACGGGGACCCCAAACCGCTGCCGCAGAAGCCTTGCTGGAAGAGCACCCCACCTGGGCTGCGCCGCCGCTGTGGCGGAGTGAATGGCGCAATGTGTTGTGTGGTTACCTGCGACGCGGCACCCTCAGCCTTGAGCAGGTGATTGCCCTGCAAGAGCAGGCCGAAACCCTGGTGATTGGCCATGAGGAACCGGTCCAATCCGAGGACGTACTGAAGTTGGCTGCCAGCAGCGGTTGCAGCGCTTACGACTGTGAGTTTGTTGCTGCGGCTCAACAACTCGATGCACCGCTTGTCACCGCTGATCGTGCCCTGCTCAAGGCCTTCCCTGCCTTAACCAGGCCGCTGGGTTGCAGCTGAGGGCACTCCTTGCTCGCTGTCCTACTCGCCCCCACTCCTCTCGTCCCACGCCTGCAGGTAGAGCGCTTCAAGCTCCCGCGTGAAGCCGGCGTTATCCATCAGGGGCGAGGCCTGCAGTTCGGCGCGCAGGCCGCTGCGGATTGTCGCCAGAGCTTGGGGATCGGCGGCGAGGCGTTGGGCGATGGCGATGTACTCCTCGGGGCTGCGGGCGATCCACTCGGGCCGGCCCAGGCTGGTGAGGATGCTGGCGCCGCCGCGGCTGGAGCTGCGCCCGCCGGCCAGGGTCACTAGCGGCAGCCCCATCCAGAGGGCATCGAAGCTGGTGGTGCCGCCGGCAAAGGGGGAGGTGTCGAGGGCGATGTCGATTTGGCCGTAGGTGGCCATGTAATCGGGCCCGTTTTGATAGCCGATCAGGCTGATTCGATCGCTCGCAACCCCGCGCTCGGCGAAGCACTCCAGCAAGCCCAGGCGGGCCCGGGTTTCCTTGATGTGCAGCACCAGCCTCGAGCCGGGCACGCTGGCGACCAGTTGGGCCCAGAGCTCGCGCAGCCCTTCGTTCACCTTCACGAAGTTATTCAGGCTGCCGAAGCTGATCACGCCGCTGCCCAGGCAGGGGGGCGGCACCACCTCGGGGATGGCAACCACCGGCGGCGGCACGGCAAAACTCCACCAGCAGCGCGGCAGGCGCAGGGGCTGCTCGCTGAAGGGCAGCGGCCCGCCTTCGGGCGGATCGAGCACCCGATCGGTGATGCGGTAATCCATGGCGGCTAGGCCGGTGGTGCCCACATAGGCCAGGTAGCTGATCTGCACCGGCGCCGGCTTGCGGGCGAATAGGCCCGGACGGCAATCGCGGGCGTACATGGTGAGGTCGATCAGCAGGTCGATGCCATCGGCGCGGATTTGCTCGGCCAGGGCGCCATCATTGAGCTGGTGGACATCGCGCCATTGCTCGACGTGCTTGGCGATCTCGCTGGTGAAGCCATCCTTGAGATAGCGCGACGAGTAGGCGAAGATCTCAAACTGGCTGTGGTCGTGGTGCTCGAGCACCGGCAGCAGGAACCGCGCCACCGGATGCATCCAGAAATCGGGCGACACATAGCCCAGCCGCAGCCGGCGCGCGCCGATCGCTGCTGGTGCAAGCGCAACGGCCTCGCTGCCAAGGGCCTCGCTACCTAGGCCGTCGAATTTGGCCTGGGCCAGGCGCCTTGCTTCGGCGGCCAGGTGGGCATCGCTAGCACTGGGGCTGTAATTGAGTGCGAACAGGTAGTTGGGCACAAAATCGCGATCGTCCTGGCCAAGGTCGATGCCGCGGTGGTAGCTCTCCAGGGCCAGATCCACCTTGCCCTGGTCGAAATAGGCGTTGCCGAGGTTGGAGTGGGCAGCGGCGAACTCGGGCTTGATGCGAATCGCCTCCTGCAGGGCCTGTTCGGCCAGGTCGGGATAGCTGGCTTCGCGCTGGGCATTGGCCAGGTTGGCTAGGGCCTCGGCGTAATCGCTGCGCTGGGAAATGGCCCGTTCAAAGGTGGCAATGCTCTCGCTGTGGCGCCGCAGGTTGAGCAGGATATTGCCGAGATTGTTGAGGGCCTCGGGAAAATCGCTCTGGAGTTCTAAGGCCCGGCGCAGGGCCGAAGCTGCCAGCTCATACTGCCCCAAGGCATTGAGCACGTTGCCCTTGGTGAACTGCACCTGGGCGTTTTGGGGATCCAAGGCCAGCGCCCGCTCACTCCACTGCTGGGCGCCCTGGAGTTGGTAGGCGTCGAGCTCGAGCTGGGCCAGGTTGGAACAGGTTTCGGCCGCCAGCGAGGCATTGGCCGGATCGCTAGGTGGAGCCTGCTCCAGGGCGGCCTCAAAGGCGGCCGTTGCCCCGGCTAGATCGCCTTGCTGCTTGCGGGCCAGCCCGAGGTTGTTCCAGGCCTCGGCAAACTGCGGTTGCAGGGCAAGGGAGCGCTCTAGGGCCTCCAGGGACTCGGGCCAACGCGCGAAGCGGCCCAGGGCATCGGCCAGGTGAAACCAGCTCGCCGCGTCATCGGGCGCCAGGGCCACGGCCCGTTCGGCCGCCGCTAAGGCCTGCTCGCGCCGGTTGGCGCGCAGCTCCATGGCGGCGAGCTTTTGCCAGGCGAGCACAAAGTCGTCCTGGGCGGCTGTGGCCTGGCCAAAGCTGGCGGCCGCCTCGTTCCAGCGGCCATAGAGCTGGTAGAGATGGCCCAGGTTGTAGAGCGCCAGGGCGTCGCCGGGTTCCTGGGCCAGGGCGCGCTGGTAGGCCGCCTCGGCCTCCTGGGGCCGCTGCAGATCCTTGAGCAGGTTGCCCAGGTTCACCCAGTAAAAGGGCTCAGCCGCTTCGCTTTGCACCGCCGTGCGCAGGTGCGGCAGCGCGGCCATCGGGTTGCCACTCTGGTGCTCCAGCAACCCCAGGTAGTGATGGGCAGGAGCGTTGCCCGAATCACTCGCCAGGATCGCTCCATAGCCCTGGCGCGCCTGTTCCAGCTGACCCTGCTGATGCAGGGCAATCGCTGCGGCCAGAGGGCCGGTCTGGACGAAAGCCATGCCCCCTTTCCTAGAAGGCTGCTGACGGGTCCAGGCTGGACAGCGGCAGATCAAACAGGGCCGCGAGCTCGGGGTCGGGATCGCCGTTGAAGGTGATCAGGTTGAGTTCCAGGTTGCCCTGCTGGCAGAACATCGGGCTAAAGCCGCTGGCTTCCACCACATTGGCCAGGGTGCGGCGGCTGAAGCCGGTGCGATGGGCGTAATAGTCCTGGCCGCTTTGGGCGATCATGCCGCCGTGGCCGAAGAGCACATCGAGCGGGGTGATCGGACCCATGGGCGATTCATAGAGCAGGCCATCGAGGTCGATGCCCTGCTGCACGCAGGCGAGCATCAGCTCCTGCAGATCGGGCACGATGATGTGGGCCAGGCCGCCGGGCTTGAGCACATGGCGGAAGCCCGCCAGCACCACGGGCACTTCGTGCTGGCGCACATGCTCGAGGTTATGGGAGCAATAGACGGCATCAAATTGCTGCGGCTCCAGGCTGGTGAGCTCTCTCACATCCAACACGATGTCGGCCCCAACCGACGGATCTAGGTCGAGCAGGACCTGCTCAAACGTGGCGTAGGGGCCAGGGAGTTGGATCCCGCGGGACTGGCCGCCCACATTGAGGACCCGTATCTGCTGTGTCACGACGTCATCCATAGGG
>NZ_JAGQCO010000067.1:0-8992 GCF_024346235.1 Cyanobium sp. BA5m-21 | reverse complement strand
ATCAGCTACCACCTTGTGGAGCTGGTCGAGCTGCCCATCGGGGCCTTCAAAACGCACTTGGCTGTGGGTGTCGGCCAACTCTTGGCCATCCACCAGCTGCAGGGCCCGCAGCCGGGTGTGGGCCGCTCCCTCGAGCTGGCTGATGCAGGGCTCGAGCCGGCTGAGGGCCCAGCCCCCAACCGCGGTGGTGACTTGCAGGGAGCTGGCGGGAGCCTGAGTGATCGACAGGTGGCTGAGCAAGCTGGCGCGGGCATTGCCAGGCGCCAGTAACCCCAGATTGAGCTGGGCGCCGCGGCCAAGCTGGGCCACCGCTACCAAGCTGGTGGCATTGGGGCCACTGGAGCCGTGCTGAATAAGCAGCTCCAGGCTGGCGCCCTCCTCAAGCACGAGCACCAGCTGCAGTGCCCGCAGACCCGGCTCCGCGCCGGCGTCAAAATGCAATTGCAACGGATCCGCTGCTCCAGCCACCCGCAAGGCCAGACAGCGGGGCGAAGCGCCTTGATTAAGCCGCACCGACCAAGCATCGGTGCCGCCTGTGGCTTTAAGCACCTGCTGCTGCAACCCCTGCGCCTGATCAGCTCCGATGCGGCTAATGCCAGCGGGCAAGCTGAGTTGGGCGAATGGATCGACACCACTCCAGAGCTCGGGCGCCAAGGCCTCTAGGGCCGCCAGGCCTGTGAATCGCCACTCCTCCTGACTTCGGCCTGGCAGGGGAGCGCCAGCAAGTTGGGTGAGCCAATCGGCAGTATTTGGCATAACCGCAGCTGGCATCACAGCACCTCCGCAGGTTCCTGGCCCAGGTTGGCTAGCTCCTGATCCACCCATTCGTAACCAGTGCGCTCAAGCTCCAAGGCCAGCTCCTTGCCACCGGTGCGCAGGATCCGGCCCGCAGCCATCACATGGACGTAATCCGGGGTGATCAGATCCAGCAGGCGCTGGTAGTGGGTGATCAGCAAGGTGGCATTTTCGGGGCCAGCTAGTTGATTAACGCCATCAGCCACGATGCGTAGAGCATCGATATCGAGGCCAGAATCGGTTTCATCGAGGATCGCCACCAAAGGCTCAAGTAGCGCCATCTGCAAGATCTCGTTGCGCTTTTTCTCGCCACCGGAGAAGCCTTCGTTGACACTGCGATCTAAGAAGGCCGGATCCATTTGCACCACCTTGAGGCGCTCGCGCACAAGGTCCTCGAAAGCAAAGGTGTCCAGCTCCTCCTCACCCCTTTGAGCGCGGCTGGCATTAGTGGACACCCGTAGGAATTCAAGGTTGCTAACCCCCGGGATCTCCACCGGATATTGAAATCCCAGGAATAAGCCCAAGCGGGAGCGCTGTTCTGGGGCTAGCTCAAGCAGGTCTGAGCCCATGTATGAAACCGACCCGGCTGTGACCGTGTAGGCGGGATGGCCGGCCAGCACTTTGGAAAGTGTGCTTTTGCCACTGCCATTACGCCCCATCACTGCGTGGATTTCACCAGCTCGGATCGTGAGGTTTACCCCCTTAAGGATTGGCTGCTCCTCAACCCGCGCGTGCAGGTCGCAAATTTCGAGCAATACCGGGGCGTCTGGGCGAATCACAGCAGGTAAGGAAAGGCGGGAAAGGGGGAACGAACAGATAGAACAGATCGGTGCGGCTCAGCCCACTGATCCCTCGAGCTTGAGGGCAAGCAATTTGTCTGCCTCAGCAGCAAATTCCATTGGCAGTTGATTGAACACGTCGCGGCAAAAACCGCTGACCATCATCGAAACAGCCTCTTCAAAACCAATGCCCCGGCTTTGCAGGTAAAAGAGTTGGTCTGCGGAGATGCGGCAAGTGCTTGCCTCATGCTCCACTACGGCATCCGGTTGCTGAGAGCGGATATAGGGATAGGTATTAGCGCCAGCCTGATCGCCAATCAACATCGAATCGCACTGGCTATAATTCTTAGCCCCTACCGCTTTAGTGCCGATTTGGACAAGGCCGCGATAGCTATTAGAAGAATGACCAGCGCTGATGCCTTTACTGACAATGGTTGAGCGGGTCCTAGGACCGACGTGAATCATCTTGGTACCAGTATCAGCCTGCTGATAGTTATTAGTGAGGGCAACTGAATAAAATTCGCCCACCGAATCAGCACCTTGCAGCACACAACTGGGATACTTCCAAGTGATTGCTGATCCAGTTTCCACCTGAGTCCAACTAATTCGGCTGCGGTCGCCCCGGCACTGGCCACGCTTGGTCACGAAGTTATAAATGCCACCTACGCCATGCTCGTCACCGGCGTACCAGTTCTGAACCGTTGAGTATTTGATAGAAGCATCATCAAGTACTACCAACTCCACAACGGCTGCATGGAGTTGATTGGTATCAAACATCGGGGCCGTGCACCCCTCCAAGTAGCTAACCGAAGCACCCTCTTCGGCAATAATCAAAGTGCGCTCAAACTGACCCGTATCGGCAGAATTAATCCGGAAGTAAGTTGACAACTCCATCGGGCAGGCAACGCCCTTGGGGATAAAAACAAAAGAACCGTCGCTGAAAACCGCAGAATTCAGGGCCGCAAAATAGTTGTCATTACTGGGAACCACTGTGCCAAGATATTTCTCTACCAAGCCTGGATATTCTTTTACAGCCTCACTAATTGAGCAGAAAACAACCCCATGCTCTGCAAGCTTTTCACGATAGGTGGTGGCGATTGAGACACTGTCAAAAACAGCATCAACTGCCACGTTGGAGAGGCGCTTCTGCTCACTTAGGGGGATGCCAAGCTTTTCGAATGTTTCCAGCAGCTTGGGATCGACCTCGTCAAGACTTGCTTTTTTCTCCTGCTGCTTAGGAGCTGCGTAGTAAATAATATTTTGATAATCAATCGGCGGGTAACCCAGTGCCGCCCAATCTGGTGACTGCATATTCAGCCATTGGCGGTAGGCCCGCAGCCGAAAAGCCAATAAAAACTCAGGCTCACTTTTCTTGGAGGAGATCAGACGCACAACGTCTTCACTCAGACCCTTGGCGATCTTTTCAGTTTCAATATCAGTAACGAAACCGTGCTTATACGGCTGTGAAACTAGATCGCCAACGGTTGCAGTACTCATTGAGGTAAACCGACTCAGCTGGCAGTAAGGGCTTTAACTTCGTCTATGGAAATTGTCTGTTGGTCACCACGGAAAGCATTATCCTCGGTGAGAAACAGCATGCAGTGGCACTCTTTACGCTCCCGCATGGGCACGCAAGGGCAGTTCCAAAAGGCTTGGGAAACCTCTGCCTGCTTGTCCTCGTAATGACGGCAGGGGCATAGGGCACCACCAAGCTCATCCTTGTGCTTGGCAAGGCCAGCAAGCACAACCGCGGTCACACCGGGATCACTACAAAAGTAAGTACCGGTGCGCTGCGCATAGGTTTCAGCAAACTTTCGAATCACCTCCAAGCTGTCGGAGTGCGCCGGCGAGCTCCCTGCGGGGCTCTCAGCGGTCGAACTGGCCGGAGTGTCGGACATGGCTCGAAAGGGAAGGTGATCAGAAGGCGGTAGTCAAACAGCACCCCGGAATCCGGTGCCATCGGCTGCCAGCAATCGGATTTGCCGGCAGACCATTACGAAACCAATGTGTTTCGTTAGGGATCGAGCTTAAGACACCAAGGCCGCCAGCGGGGCCCAATCCCCAACCTCCCGCCAGTCGTGGCATCGTTGTGTCAACCGGCCTTTGCCGTGAGCGCCATTCCCGAAATCATTCACCAGCACGCCGATCCGGCATCCACCCGGGATACGGTCCTCACCTTGCTGGTTAGGCATGGAGAGGCCACCGCTAGCGCCCTAGCCGCCCACCTGGAGATGTCGGTGCAGGTTGTGCGTCGCCATCTGCGTGGCTTGGAAGATGATGGTTTGGTCGAGTCCACTCCAGCGGCGGAGGGTCCGGGCAGGCCCAGCAATCACTGGCGCCTTACCGCCAAGGGGCAGGGGCAATTTCCTGATGGCAGCGACCATTTCGCCCTCGGCCTGCTGCAATCTCTGGCTGGCAACCTGCCCCCTGCAATTCTGCAGGGACTCCTAGAACAACAAGCCCTTCAGCAGGCTGACGCTTACCGCCACCGCATCGGCGCTGGCTCGCTTCAAGAGAGGCTGGATCAACTAGTGGATCTACGCCGGCAAGAGGGGTACCTGGCGGAATGTTCCCAGGATGCCGGCAACCCTCAAGCCTGGATGCTCAGTGAATTTCACTGTTCCGTAATGCGCATTGCCGAGCAATTCCCCTGCATCTGCGACCAGGAGCTGCAGCTAATTCGCCACACCTTTCCCGACTGCCAGGTGGATCGGGTGCAATGGCGCTTGGAGAAGGGTCACTCTTGCGGCTTTCGCCTGACGCCCTGCCGTGACGACTGAAGCACCGCCACCCCAGGCCCAAAGTCCGCTTTCAGCAGCGGAACTGGCGGAGCTGGAGGCCACCCTCCTGCCTGCCTCGGAGCGGCACCATCTGCGCCTCCTGGCCCACAGCCTGCGCAGCCTGCAGGCGGTTGAAACCCAACAGCCCGCGGGGGCCCTGCCAGGCCATGACGCGATTTGCGCCTGGGCCAGCCAGCAGCCCGCGCTCGCCGACGCCCCCTGCTTCCAGGCAGTCCTGGTGGAGCAATTAGAGGCGGCGGGCGGGCAGCTGCAGCAACTGGCCGCAACCCTGAACCGGGCGCCATTGACCCTAGAGCTGGGCGACCTAATCGCCGCGGCTTGCGATCATCGCCACAGCCACAGCCCCGGCACGCCAGTGAGCGAAATCCATTCCGAGTCGATCGCCGACGCCCTCAGCTTTTTCCGCCTTAGCTGCGGTCGCTGGCGCTCCCAGCGCAGCAGCCATCACCTGCTGCACCGGCGAGCTGAGGCGGGAGGCTCCTTCATTGAGGTGGTGGAGATCGCCGCATCCGACCCCCGCCTGATCGCCATCGCCGAGCTCCACGGCGAAGATCCCGCCGGCCTCGTTGGAGGCTGCCGGGTGACCTGGAACGCCTCAATGGCGTGGGACAAGGCCGGAGAAGCCCACGAGGGGGAAAGTGTTTTCGGCTTGATTCCCACCGATGAGCTCGGCCGGTCCGGCCTGCTTTTGCGCGACCGTGGCTACGCCGAAACCGCCCCCGTGGCAGGTCATTTCGCCATGGACGAGCGCGACGGTCTACTTCTCACCACCGGCTACGAAACCATGGCCAGCCTGGAGCGATTCAGCTTTGCCGGCCCCAATGTGCGTCTGCGCACCAGCACGGTGGAGGGCCTCTCCAATACGGCGTCCTTCTGCGTCGAGACACGGCTGCTAGACGGCCCGGAGCCTGGGGCCAAAACCCCAGCCCAAGAGCCCGTTTCCGAGCAGCCCCTGTCTCCCCTGGGATGGTGACGAACGTTACGGACTGTGAGCCCTGTCTCGGCCAGCCGAACCCGGCCGCGGCTGCACTTCTACGATCAGCAACGACGGATGATGAAGTTGTGTGGCCCTGCCCCTCCTGAAATACGCGCCCACTACCCAAAACTCGCGGGTTGCCCCGCTTCGGGTGGGTTCGGATGAGGACCCCAAACCCATGTCCATGGACAGGGCAATGGATCCCAAAGACCTAAATCTGGTCATTGAGTCGTGTTATCGACAGATTTTCTTTTATGCCTTCAAGGTCGACCGCAACTCGACATTGGAGAGCCAGCTGCGCAACGGCCAAATGAGTGTGCGGGATTTCATTCGCTCCCTGTGTCTCTCAGACACCTTCACCCGCAGCTTCTACAACCTGAACAGCAACTACCGAGTGGTGCGCCACTTGGTGGAAAAGCTGCTGGGTCGACCCACCCACGGCAGGTCTGAGGAGATCGCCTGGGCGGCCGTACTGATGACCCGCGGGGTCAAGGGCATGGTTGACGACATCCTCAACGGCCAGGAATACCTGGACGCCTTCGGTTACGACACCGTTCCCTTCCACCGCAACCGCGTGGTGGGCTCCCGCGATCTGGGCGAAACCCCCTTCAACATCACCACTCCGCGATACGAGGCCTATTACCGCGGCATCTTGGGCTTCCCCCAACTTGTGTACACCGGCACCGCCAAAACGATCCCCGCTCGCTCCGGTCAGCGCCGTGGCGGCTTCCCCGAGGACTACCTCCCCTGGGTGCGCAATCTGCCTGCAATGCGCAGCCAAGGCGCTGCATCCGGCAGCGTCAGCATGGACTATATGTCCAAGGTTCCTTACCGCAGCATCGGCCGCTGAAGCCAGTCTCCAACTAAATCCCCGGGCGGTCAAAAGGCCGCCCTTTTTTATGGGCCATCAGCACCCAGGCCGTCAGCATCTACTGACGGCTCTAGATCGGGCTACCCGAGTCAGGAGAAACTCGTCCACACTGATCCCAAAAGAAATCTGTTGCTGTGACTCAAGCATTCACCGCATTGGCACGCATGACCCTGCGTCAGCTTCGCCAGGTCGCTAGCGACCTTGGGGTGGGCTTGTACAGCCGTAAGTCCAAGGATGAACTCCTAGCAGCCATCAATGATCGCCAGGATGAGGAGGACACGCCTATCAGTCTCAAGGCAATCGAAGCAAAGCTACCCCCAGCTCCCCGCCCCAGCTCAGCAAATACCAGCGTCGTATTTCTGCCCCGCGATCCCCAGTGGGCCTATGTGTTCTGGGATATCTCCCAAAGCGATCGGGCCTCAGCCCTGGCAACTGGTGCCTCCCAGCTTTGTCTGCGCGTCGCCGACGTAACTGGCCTGCCCGGCGGCTCAGCCCACCCCCACACCCTGCAGGAAGTGGTGGTCGACAGCCATGCCACCGAGTGGTATTTGCCAGTGCCCCTGTGCGATCGGGATTACCGGGTGGAACTCGGCTACCGCAAAGGCGGCGGCGGCTGGATATCCCTGGCCTTCTCTTCAGTGGCACGGGTACCGGCCCAGCACCCCAGCGAGCAAATACTCGATCAGTTCGTGCCCTTTTCGCTGGACACGGCTCCAGCCATCCTGCCGATGCCGGTGGAGCCAGCCGATTCAGGACTGCACGAACGCCTATATCAAACAGCTACAGCCCGCTGGCGCAGTCTTGGCAGGGGTTCTGAGGCTTTCCATGAGCTAGAGGCAGCCGGCCTAGACACCAGTGAACTCAACACCTCTGGTGCCGGCATCTGGGCCAGTGGCCGCAACGCCTCCGGCATCGGCGGGGTCGCCTCCCGTCAACGCTCGTTTTGGCTTGTGGCTGATGCTGAGCTGATTGTCTATGGGGCCACCGATCCCGCTGCCCGCCTCACCATTGGCGGTGAGGAGGTGCCCCTTTCCACCGATGGCACCTTCCGAGTGCAAGTGCCATTCCGCGATGGTCAGCAGCTTTATCCGATCGAGGCGGTCGCCGCCGATGGCGAGCAGAAGCGCAACATCACCCTGGAATTCAGCCGCTCTACCCCTGAGGACAACAGCAACCCAGCCGAAAAGGCCGTAAGCGAATGGTTCTAAATCGAGCCTTGGCACTGAAGCGCTCAGCCGTCGCCCTCACGCCGATGGCAGGAGCCTTGGCATTTCCGCTGATTGTGCCGGTTGTGTTGATGCGCTTCGGCTTACCAGCCGCCATGCTAAGCGCCGTATTGATTGGTACTGCTTGGTTTGTGGTGATGCTGCGCACCGCCGAGATGCCCGGCCACCACTAGGTAAAGCCTCAGCTTGATCCGATGTGGGAACCCTGGATTCAACCGCCCAGGGAATCCATGGCCAACCTTTCGCCGCGCCAACCCTTTGCCTGGGCAAGCCTTATGGCCTTGGCTTTAGCTGGTTGCAGCGCTGACGCCCAGCTACTGGGCCAGTCAGCCCGGCCCAAGCCCCTGCCCAAGGGGATCGAGCTGGCCTTCAACCACGCCGAAACCAGCCGCTACCGCAGCCCTATCAACGGTCAATGGCGTCAGGGCGACGATCTCGAGGCTTTCGTGCTGGCAAGTATTCAGTCGGCGCGGCAGGAAATCCTGGTAGCGGTTCAGGAGCTGTCGCTGCCGAAGCTGGCCGAAGCGCTGGCGGCTAAGCACCGCGAGGGGCTGACGGTGAAGGTGGTGCTGGAAAACACCTACAGCAGCCCCTGGAGCGAAGAACATCCGGCCGATCTGGCCCCACACCAACGCACCCGCCATGAACAGCTCAAGGCCCTCGGTTGGGGGGACGCTGTGGCAATCCTGCAGCGGGCCGGCGTGCCCCTGATCGATGACACCGCCGATGGCAGCGCTGGCAGTGGCCTCATGCATCACAAATTCATGGTGGTGGACAGGGCGGTGGTGGTGACCGGCTCAGCCAATTTCACCCCCTCCTGCATCCACGGAGATCCGGGGGCAGACCGCAGCCGCGGCAACGTGAATCACCTGCTGCGTCTGCGCAGCCGTGAACTGGCCAACTCCTTTGTGGCCGAGTTTGAGCGGATGTGGGGCGACGGCCCCGGCGGCCAGCCCGACAGCCGCTTTGGGCTGGGCAAGGGCGGCGGAGCTCCCCAAAAGCTGCTGGTGGGGGCAACGCCGGTGACGGTCCTGTTCGCCCCCCATCGTCGCAGCGATCCCCACCAGGGTCTGCTGGTGTTGGAGAAGTTGCTCTCCGGCAGCCGCAAGCAGCTGGATCTCGCCCTATTCGTACTCTCTGAACAACGGCTGGCCGATGTCATGGCCCGCCTGCAGGGGCAGGGGGTGGCCATCCGGCTACTGGCCGATCCCGGCTTTGCGAACCGCGCGTTCAGCGAAGTGCTCGATCTACTCGGCACCCAACTGCCCGATCACCGCTGCGGCGTGGAGGCGGCGAACCGCCCCTGGCAGCGCCCCCTGGAGAGTGTCGGCACACCACGCCTGGCCAGCGGCGACAAACTGCACCACAAGCTGGCTGTCATCGACAACCGCACCGTAATCACAGGCTCCTTCAACTGGAGCCCCTCAGCCGCCCACCAGAACGACGAAACCATGCTGGTGTTTGAGTCCCACCTGCTAGCCGAGCACTTCACCTCTGAAATCAATCGGCTCTGGAAAGGCGCTGAGCTCGGCATCACCGAGCGG
>NZ_JAGQCO010000066.1:0-9063 GCF_024346235.1 Cyanobium sp. BA5m-21 | reverse complement strand
GCCGGCTGCCCGCTCGGCATTTGCCGTCACTGCTGCAGCCAGCAGGTTGGCCACGGCCACGCTGCCGAGCTCGCCTTCGCGCCTGCTGCGCAGGCTCACGGCACCTGTTTCAGCCTCTTTGGCGCCGATTACTCCCAGCAGGGGGATTTTCATCTGCTCGCCGTTGCGAATCAGCTTGCCGAGGCGCTCACCGGAATGGTCCAGCGTGGCGCGGATGCCTGCGGCCTTGAGCTGCTCCAGTAGCTGTTCCGCGTAGGGCATCACCTCATCGGTAACGGGCAGCAGCCGGATCTGCTCGGGCGCCAGCCAGAAGGGGAAATCGCCGGCATAGTTCTCGGTCATGATCCCGAAAAAACGCTCCAGCGAACCGAAGATGGCCCGGTGAATCATGATCGGCCGCATTCTTGAGCCATCAACGGCTACGTACTCAAGTGCGAATCGTTCTGGCAGGTTGAAATCGAGCTGGATGGTGGAGCACTGCCACATTCGCCCGATGGCATCTTCGATTTTTAGGTCGATCTTGGGACCGTAGAAGGCGCCGCCGCCTTCATCGATCTTGTATGCCCAGCCCTTGCGATCGAGGGCCTCGATCAGGCCTTGGGTTGCCAATTCCCACACGGCATCTTCGCCGATCGATTTCTCCGGCCTGGTGGAGAGATTTATTTCGTAGGTCTTGAAATCGAAGGTGGAAAGGATCTCCTCTGTGAGATCAAGGATGCGCAGGATCTCATCGCTGATCTGCTCTGGTAGGCAAAACACGTGGGCGTCGTCCTGGGTGAAGCCGCGCACCCTCATTAGGCCGTGCATCACACCCGGGCGCTCATAGCGATAAACGGTGCCCAACTCGGCCCAGCGAATTGGCAGCTCCCGGTAACTGCGCAGGGTGCTTGCGTAAGTGAGCACGTGAAAGGGGCAGTTCATGGGCTTGAGCTGGTATTGCCGCTCATCTACTTGCATGGGGCCAAACATGCTCTCGGCATAGAAGTCGAGGTGGCCCGAGGTTTTCCACAGGCTGATATCAGCCACGTGTGGTGTGTACAGCAGTTCGTATCCAGCTGCGAAATGGGCCTGACGCCAAAAATCCTCGATCAACAGGCGCATCCGCGCCCCGCGGGGATGCCAGAACACAAGCCCAGCCCCGGCCTCATCCTCGATCGAGAACAGATTCAGGTCGCTGCCCAATCGCCTGTGGTCCCGTCGCTTGGCCTCTTCCTTGCGCCGCTTGTGTTCCGCCAGTTGTTCAGCTGTTTCCCAGGCGGTGCCGTAGATGCGCTGCAGCTGGGCTTTGGTTTCATCGCCACGCCAATAGGCGCCGGCGACGCTCTCAAGCTCGAAGGCCTTGGGATTGAGCTCGCTGGTGTTGGCTACGTGGGGCCCGGCGCAGAGGTCCCACCACTCCTCGCCCAGGGTGTAGAGACTGATGGGCTCGCTGATCCCCGCCAGGATCTCCAGTTTGTAAGGCTCGTTTTGGGCTTTGATCCTTGCCTCGGCTTCACTGCGGCTTACTTCGATCCGCTCAAGCGGCAGACGCCGGCCAATGATCTTGCCCATCTCCTTTTTTATTGCCTTGAGATCGGCCTCGGTGAAGGGATCGGGATTGTCGAAGTCGTAATAGAAGCCGCTCTCTGTCCAAGGGCCAATGGTGACTTGGGCCTGGGGAAAGAGCTTCTGCACCGCCATGGCCAGCACATGGCTCATCGAGTGACGGATGCGCAGCAGCTGGTTGCTTTCGCTGGTTTTGGGCAGGGCGATCGGTGCGGGCTCGGAGCTGCTTGGGTTCACGGGCACTGATCGAGCGGCTAACTAAGGCGAATCTCAATCCTACGCAGCGCTCCTAAGCTGGATCTATGGGTTTTTCTCCTCCAATACCCGAGCTTGAATCCCCCGGCGTCCTGCTTGATCAGCTGCTTGGGTCCTTGCTCGACGACTTCGGTTCCTGTTTTGAACGGGGTTTGTTGCTGCTAGATCACTGTCCGGAAACCGTGATGCCCCAAGTCCAGCAGCTGATCCTGCGCGATCACCTAGTGCAGGCCCGCAAGGAACTCTGCGCCGCCACAAGCTTGCGCCAGGCGGCTCCGATACCAATGGCCCTCGAGATGGAAACCCTGGCTCCCTGGCATCAACTGGTGTTGTCGGTGTGGAATCTTTCGGCGGCCCTGCGCCGGCATGGGGTGAACCTTCCGTGATGGGCGAGCGCCGCAACCTGGCGTTGAGCTATGTCCTCTGGGCCCTAGGCCTGGTGGGAGTGTGTGGCGTGCATCGCTTCTACAACCGCAAGCCCCTCAGCGGCACTCTCTGGTTGCTCACTTTTGGCCTCTGCTTCGTGGGCCAATTGGTTGATCTCTGGTTGATGCCCGAACTGGTTGACCAGGCCAACCGGCCTTTGGTGTTATCAGGCTCGACCCTCTCGGTTGAGCGGCAGCTAGTTCATCTGGCTAGGCGCAGAGGTGAGCTGGGCTTCACCCTCAATGACGCCCTCGTCGAGATGGAGTTGCCGGCTGGGGTGGAGAGTCGCCAGGTGCGTGATGAGATCCAAAGGTTGCTCCATGCTGAGCTGCTGGATGTCGGCAATGACGAGCGGGGCCGGGTGATCTACAAGGAGCCTTGAGACAGCGACGTTTTTTGCTGTTGCTGGGGCTGGCGGCTGGAGCCTCTCTGCCCATGGGGTTGTGGAGTTGCCCCCTGCGTCAGCTCACGGGCATACCCTGCCCGACCTGCTACTTAACGCGCTCCGTGCTGGCGACCCTGCATGGCGACCTCGCCCAGGCCCTGGTATGGCACGCTTTTGGCCCGGTGCTGGTGGGGCTAGCGCTGGCCCTGGGGCTCTGGACTCTTTCAGGTGGCCGCCTGGCGTCTCGGCGGCTGCTGCAGTTGGCCTGTGCCGCTGCGCTGCTCGCATTTGGCTATTGGCTGCTGCGGCTCTGGGGCTGGAGCCAGGGCCAGCCTTTGCCGGCCTGAACTGCCGAGAAAGTTCCTAGGCGGGCGGCAGGAAACCCAGAGTTTCCCGCACCCGTTTGAGGGTCTCATCGGCCACGGTCGCAGCCTTGTGTTGGCCATTGCGAAGCACCTCTGCCACCGCGCCTGGCTGCTGCCGCCACTCCTGATAACGCTGCTGCACTGGCCTTAAGGCCTCTACGGCAGCTTCTGCCAGCAGGGGCTTAAAAGTGCCCCAGCCCATGGCGCCGCACTGCTCGGCTGCCTGCGAGCGGCTTTTGCCGGCCAGCAGGGCGTAGAGCCCCAGAAGGTTGTCTGCTTCTGGGCGCTCTGGATTACCGAATTCCAGTCCCATGGTGGGGTCGGTTTTGGCCCGTTTGATTTTTTTAACCACCAGTTCCGGCGGATCCAGCAAGCTGATCCGCGAGCCCTCGTTGGGGTCGCTTTTGCTCATCTTTGAGCTGCCATCAGTGAGGCTCATCACCCGGGCCCCTTCGCGCAGGATCAAGGGCTCGGGCACCTTGAGCACTGGAATTACCTCACCGTCTGGCTTGCGCTTGCCAAAACGGGCGTTGATGCGCTGCTGGGCAATGTCGCGTGCGAGTTCAAGGTGCTGCTTTTGGTCCTCCCCAACTGGCACCAGATCAGCGTCGTAGAGCAGGATGTCGGCAGCCATCAGCACCGGGTAATCCAATAGGCCCACAGACACCTGGTCTCCCTGTTTAATTGCCTTTTCCTTGAACTGGATCATCCGCTCCAGCCAATTGAGCGGGGTGGCGCAGTTGAGCAGCCAGGCAAGTTCGCAGTGGGCGCTCACGTGGCTCTGCACGAACACGGTTGAGCGATCGGGATCTATACCGCAGGCGAGATAGAGAGCTGCTGTTGAGAGCGTGTCCTCGGCGAGCTGGGCTGGCTGATGGGGAACTGTGATCGCATGAAGATCAACCACACAAAAAAAGGTGTCGTGGCTGCTCTGGAGATCAACCCAATTACGGATTGCGCCCAGCCAGTTGCCGAGGTGCAGAGCCCCAGTGGGTTGCACCCCAGACAGAACCCTCGGCCGTGCCATGGGACTCAGCTCGCGGTGCTCTCAGGATTTTCGGTGCTCTCAGAGTTGTCGGTACTCACAGTGCTCTCGGGGGCAAGCTCTTCGGCGGCCAGATCTTCGGCAGCAGCTTCGATCTGCTCGTCAGCGGCATCCTCTTCAGAGTTGGTCTCGATGGGCTCAGCCACGGGAGCAGGAGGCTTGCTTGGGCGAGCAAAGGGATCGATCCGAGGTGCCCGCTCCTGGCGGATCACCCGGCTCTCGCCACCCCCCGGCCGGCGCTCTGCGCGTGGGGCATCACCCCGTGGACCGGCCTGGGCCCTTTGCTGAGCGACTAGTTCGTCGAGCTTTCCATCCTCAAGCAGCTGGGCCACCGTGCGAATGGCGAAGCCCAGGGCAGCAACCGTGGAGCGCAGCGCGAAGCCCTCCTGAATGGCTCTGGCGGCACGCATCTCGTTGTCGCTGAGCCGGATGCGGAATCCGCCGGGTTCGCGGTTGCCTGGCGGGCGTCCGCCACCGGCACGCCCCCCCTGGTCATCGTGAGATTGAGAGGGGGTGGTTTCGTCGGCCATCGCCTCAGCCTGTGCAGTCAGAGGCAAGTGTGCCGCATCGGCTGGCCAAGGGGGGGGTGAGCCAGTGCAGCCGATGGGGCTCCCGCTGCCCGCTGCGGGCAAGCACGATCAGGGGCAGGGCCCGCACGGCCCCTGGTCGAAACTGGTTTCGATAGGTTTCCAGCAGCTCCAGATAGGCAGCAAAGGTCCAGCCGTGGTTGCCTCGCTCCTGGTGGCCCCAGAAGTGGCGCAGCGCCTCCTGGCAGGCCGGTTGACCGAATTCCTGCCAGCAGCGCAACTGGGCTGACCAGGCCGGCTGTCCGGCGGTGATCCAGGCCCGATAGCGCACCAGCTCCGGTGCTTCAGCACTGGCATCTGGCGGCAGCACCAGGGCGAGCTGCTCCAGTGATATGCGGCGCAGCCTCAGCCAGCAGCGCTCAAGCAGGGCCACCGGCAGGCTGCCAACCCAGATGGGAGCAGCCTGAAGTTCCACTCCCCATTCCAGCAGCTGGGCCTGCTGCCTGAGTGTCAACTGCGGGAGTGTCAATTGCGGTAGCTCCTCAGCCATGGGTGCCCTTAAAGGTGATCGCGGCGCTGGCGTATTCCCGGGGTTCGAGGTGGATCGTGCAGCGCACCCGACCAAACCGGGCCTCTAGGTGCTCTTCCACCAATTCGGTGATCCGGTGCGCGGTTGGCAGGTCATTGGCGTCCACCACCATGTGCATGTCGATAAACACCTGCTGGCCGAGCACTCCGCGGCTGGCGATGTCGTGGCAGTTGAGTACCCCTGCCACCTCCATCGCGACCTGGTGAATGGCCTCCGGGGCAATGGCGATCTGATCAACCAACTGGGGCAAGTTGGTGCGCAGCACCGACCAGCACACGCGCACCAGCAGCAAGCAAAGCGGAATCGCTAGGGCGACATCGAGCCAACTGAGGTTGAGCCACACCGCTCCTGCCAGGCCCACCAGCACCACCGCTGTTGTCCAGATGTCGCTGCTGGTGTGGGCCGCATCGGCCTTGAGCAGGGGACTGCCAAGCCTGCGCCCCTCGGCCCGCTCGTAGCTAGCCAACAGAATGTTGATTCCGAGCACGAGCAGCAGTATCAGTAGCTCCCGGCTATCCATTCGCAAGGGCTGTAGTCCAGTGCTCAGCCTCCCGATGGCGGCCTGCAGGATCTCAAAGGCAGTGAACAGGATGAAGGCTGCGATAGCCAGGGCCCCCACCGCTTCGTACTTGTGGTGCCCGTAGGGATGGTCCCTGTCGGGTTCGGGATCCGAAAGTCCATTTGTCACCAGTCCCAACAGGCTCGAAAATCCGTCAGTGGCACTGTGCATGGCATCCGCCAGCACTGCTAGCGAGCCACTCAAGAGGCCCAGCAGCAATTTCAACAGAGTCATGCTGATGTTGACGGCCAGGGCCACCAGCAGCACTCGCTTCACCTGTTCGCGGGTGTCCTGGCGACCCTCCATTAGGTTGTCTCTTACTCCTGGAGCTGGCAAGGCAAACCCCCGACTCGCGCCCAAGCTATTGGCATTTGCCGCCTGCGCAGCGTCTCAAGCTGAGCTAAAGATGCTTCAGCTTTTACAGCGCCGTTGACGCCGCCGGTGACCCTCCCCCAGCTCGCCGGGTTAGCCATGGTCTGCCAGGCCATGCCCACGACCCTCAAACCTTGGCTTCCGGCTATCGGCACCGGGGTTATCGGCTGGTTTGCCCTCGATGGGTTGCTGCGGTTAAGCCACCTGCCCATCGCCTCTGGTCTCACCTTGGCTGGCCTGGGCCTGGGTGCTTTGCTGCTGCGCCGCCGCCAACCCCGGGGGCCAGCCCCCACGGATGTGTCCGGCTGGCTGGGTCGCCTGGAGCAGCTTGAGGCTCAGTTTTTACGGTTGGCAGGGGAGCCAGCTCCAGCCCAGGCTGAGCTTGATAGCCGGTTGCGTAAGGACCAACTGGCAGCCCTGCGCCAGGAGCTGGACCGGCAGGGCTTGCAGTTGGCCCTGGTGGGTACCTGCCCTCCGGCTCTGGCTCTTCAACCAGATCTGATCGGGGCCCTGCGTGGTCCCGAGACACTTCAGCTTCACTGGGCCCATCCCTTGCCGGCCTGGAGTGCCGATTGGTCTTGGCCTGAAGTATTTGCTGCCTGCGACCTGCTGATCCACCATCTGCGCACTCCTCTCTCCGCCGCTGATCTGCGCTGGCTCGAGGCCCTGCCCGCCGCCCAGCCCGCCTGGCTGCTGGTGGATTGCCCCAGTGATGACCAGTCTCGCCAAGCTTTGAGCGCTGAATTGCGCTCCCAGCTTGGGCAGGAGCTTTCCAGCCGTCTGCTTTTTTGGGATGGCCTACCCACGACCCTTGTAGCCAGCATTTCGCCCCTAGCCCGGCACCTCGCCAGTGGCGGAGCGGAGCTGCGCCGCGGACGCCAGCTGCGTCGTCTTGAGCAATTGCACGGCCAGTGGCAGTGCAATCTCGAGCAGCTGCGGCGCCAGCACTTTCTGCCGCTGCAGCGGCGCACCCAATGGCTGGTGGCGGCCGGGGTGGTGGCGGCGCCCCTGCCGAGCCTTGATCTGCTGGTGCTTGCGGTGGCTAATGGCTTAATGCTGCGCGAAATGGCTCGCCTCTGGGATTGCCCTTGGACTTTTGAGCAACTGCAGGCCGCCGCTAGCGAACTGGCCAAGGCAGCCCTCGCCCAGGGGGTAGTGGAGTGGAGCAGCCAGCTTCTGACTGGCCTGGTCAAGTTGCATGGCGCCACCTGGCTGGTGGGGGGGGCGTTGCAGGCCCTCAGCGCCGCCTATCTCACCCGGGTTGTGGCCAGGTCCATGGCTGACATGTTGGCCCTCTCGGCGGGGGTGAGCGAGCCTGATCTCGCCGAGATAAAACGCCAGGCACCCTTGTTGGTGGCCCGGGCAGCGGCGGCTGAAAAACTCGACTGGCCTGCGTTTATCGAGCAGGGCCGGCAATGGCTTTGCAACCTGCCCCCTGCCAGCATGATTTGCTCAGATCTGATGGCAGCGGAGCGAACCCCTTGATTGACCTTGATCAGCGGTTGTTGTTTGCCTTTCTGCTCACCCTGGCAGCCGGCCTTTGCACCGGGCTTGGCAGTTTGCTTGGGCTGGTGTCGAGGCGGTTCAGCCCCAAGTTGCTCAGTTTGTCGTTGAGCTTTTCGGCTGGCGTGATGATTTTTGTCTCCTTTGTGGAGATATTTCCCAAGGCTAGGCAAGCGCTGGCCCTCGGGCTTGGAGCCACTACCGGCTATGGGGTAACTGTGCTGGCTTTTTTTGCTGGCATGGTGGTGATTGCCTTGATCGACAACGCCCTACCAAGCCATGATCTGACCCTTCCTGAGGCCAACTTTCCCAGGACCGAGTCGCAGACCTTGCTGCGCACAGGTTTGTTTTCGGCTCTAGCGATTGCCATCCACAATTTTCCAGAGGGTTTGGCCACCTTTGTTGGTGCCCTTTCAAGTCCAAGACTTGGCATCAGCATCGCCATTGCGATCGCCATCCACAACATTCCCGAGGGCCTGGCGATTTCAGCTCCTGTGTATTACGCCACTGGCAGCCGCCGCACTGCTTTTTGGGTGTCTTTCGCCTCGGGACTTGCCGAGCCCATCGGTGCAGTGGTGGGCTACGTCTTTTTAAAAACATTTCTCAGCGACACGGTAATGGGATTGATTTTTGCCAGCGTCGCCGGATTGATGGTTTACATCTGCTTCGATGAATTGCTGCCTGCCGCCCAGCGCACCGGGGCCCATCATCACGTGATGATTGCTGGCCTCACGGCAGGAATGCTGGTGATGAGTGTCAGCTTGGTGCTGCTGGCCTGAGGTGAACCAGCTCCCCAGCCGAGATCCAGCTGCGCCCGGCGCAGATCAGAGCTGGCCCTGGTGGCCCCTGTTGCCGCTCTACCCCTACGGCCGCCGCCGCACCTTGGTGCGCGAATTAATCCCTGACCAGATCTGGAGTTTCGAGCAGCTCCAGGGCGTGTTTTACGTGGCAGTGCCGATCCGGATGACGGTGGTGCGTTTGCGGGCTGGGCTGTTGCTTTATGCCCCCGTGCCCCCCACTGGAGAGGTGCGGGCAGCGCTTGCCGAGCTGGAACACCGCTACGGGCCCGTTTGCACGATCGTGCTGCCCACCAGCTCTGGCCTCGAGCACAAGCTGCCTGTGCCGGCGATGGCAAGGGCTTTCCCTGCTGCCCAGGTGTGGGTAACACCAAGGCAGTGGAGCTTCCCCTTGCCGCTGCCGCTGGCCTGGTTGGGGTTCCCGGGCCAGCGCACCCGGGTGTTGTTTGAGCAGGGCCTTCCCCATGCCGATGAGCTGCACTGGCTACCGCTCGGGCCCCTAGACCTAGGCCTGGGCACCTTCATGGAGGCGGCCTGCCTGCACCGCGCCAGTGGTTGCCTGCTGCTCACCGATGCCCTGGTGGCCATCAGCGAGCAGCCCCCAGAGCTATTTGATGCCGATCCGACGCCGCTGCTTTTCCATGCCAGGGATCGCGGTGATGCGCCCTTGCTGGACACTCCTGATTGCCGCAGGC
>NZ_JAGQCO010000065.1:0-9208 GCF_024346235.1 Cyanobium sp. BA5m-21 | reverse complement strand
GCACCAGCACGGCCACCGCTGCGGCGGCACTGGTGAGGGCGATGGCCTTGGGCTTGAACAGCACCCGGAACAGTCCCAGCAGCTTCAGGTCGACCACCGGGCCCAGCACCAGAAAGGCCAGCAGCGCTCCCGGGGTGACCTGGGCAGCGAAGCCAAGGGCAAGGAAGGCATCGACGCTGGAGCAAACCGAAACCACCACCGCCAGCAGCATCAGGCTCAGCACAGAGATGGTTGGAGCCCCCCCCACCGCCAGCAGCCAGCTGCGCGGCAGCAAGGTCTGCACCGTGGCGGCGATGGCACAACCCAGCACCAGCAGGGCGGCCAGATCGAGAAATTCGCGGCTGCCGTGCTGGAGCACCTCCTGCAAGGGCGGCCGCGCCACCTTGACGGGCTGCACCTTGGCGCCGATGGCACCCACAATTCCGCTGCGACGCTCCAGCAGCCCCACCTGGGTCAAGGGCTGACTCAGCCGCCGTTCTTCAAGCAGCACTGGATCTAGTAATTCGGCCTCGGGCAGCAGGCGCAGCACCGTGGCCAGCAGCACCGCCAGCAGCAGGGCTGCTCCGGGGCGGGCCGCCAGCAGCCAGGGTTGGTTGGGGAAGGCGGCCCAGGTGCTGGCCAGCACGATTGGATTCAGCACCGGCGCGGCAAACAAAAAGCCCAGGGCCGTAGCAACCGGCGCACCACCGGCCAGCAGCCGCCGCGCCACCGGCACATTGCCGCATTCACAAGCGGGCAGGGCAAAGCCAAGGGCGGCACCGGTGAGGGGCCCCAGCAGGGGGTGGGCTGGCAGCTGCCGCAGCCAGGCACCTCCAGGGGCCAGCCAGCGGGCCAGGCTGGCGATACCGACGCCAATCAGCAGAAACGGCAGGGCTTCGAGCAGCAAACCCTGAAAAATTGCCCAGGCGGTCGCCAGCTGTGCCAAGAGCAACCCGCAGGGATGGCCATCATGGACGCTGATTCAGGGCC
Organism: Cyanobium sp. BA5m-21; assembly: GCF_024346235.1. Lineage (NCBI taxonomy): Bacteria > Bacillati > Cyanobacteriota > Cyanophyceae > Synechococcales > Prochlorococcaceae > Cyanobium > Cyanobium sp. BA5m-21. The sequence continues at coordinate 8,239 of NZ_JAGQCO010000065.1, read as the reverse complement.
TTTGGCTTTGCGCAGCTGGGGGTGGCTCGAGCTCGGGATGGGTGGCGCAGGGCATCCACATCGAACCCATCGCATGGACGCCGTTGCAGCCCAGCTGTTTGGCTTTGATCAGGGCTTCCTGCTTGCTTGGGTAGGCGTAGATATTTGGGGTATGGGTTCCGGTGGCCGCTTGGTGGTGCTGGTGGGGGGTGCTGGCTCCGGGGTTCCAGATACCCATCACATTGACGCCAGCCACCACGATGCCCATGCCCACCACGCAGATATTGATCACCCCCATGCCCACGGCACCGAGGCTCAGCACGCCCATCGGCACCACCCCAATGCTCACGACCCCCATTGGCACGATGCCGATCGAGATGATGCCCAGGGGTGCGATGCCGATGGCCAGCAGCTTGGGTTTGTCGCCGCACTTGGGCATTAATGAGCCGGCGTATGGCTGCCATGGCCATCGCCATGTTTGGCGCAGGGCATCCATTTATCGCCCATCTGGTGCGCTCCGGTGCAGTGGAAATGTTTAGCGGCTTTTTCGGCCGCGGCCTTGCTGGGATATAGCGCCTGAACCCCACCTCCACCTGGGCTGGTCTGAGCCAGGGCGGCAGCGGGCAGCATCAGGGCAGCGGTCAGCAGTTGGAGCAAGCGGCCCATCGGGCGGTGGCGGTTCATTGAGGCGCAAGATAGGAGCCCCGCGCCCCTGGCCCAGTCATTGCTGGCTTGATGTCAGGGTTTGAACCACCCGGGAAGGGCTTCAAAACAGGCGGCATTTTTCTCGTTTTCCCTCGCCTCCACCTTCCAGCAGCAGCTGCGGCCGCTGTCGCGGCCGTGCAGCAGTTCGTTTGCCCAGCCCCACACCAGCTCCGCGCTGGCCTCCATGCCCACATTGGCCATCACGCGCAGGTCGAGGGCGCCCTGGTCGTGCAGCTGGCGCCAGGTGGAGAGGAGGGGGTCATCGGCATTGGCCAGAAAGGTGTGGTCGAATTGATCTGCCAGCCGGGCTTCGAGCTCTTTCAGGCTGGAGAAATCCACCACAAATCCACAGTCGTCGAGTTCATTGGCCCGAAACCAGAAGCTAAAACTGCGGCTGTAACCATGCACGAAGCGGCAGTGGCCCTGGTGGCGCCATTGGCGATGGCAACAGGGATAACCGCTGAAGGTTTTACTGCAGCTGTAGGCCGGAGTGGGCATGGGTCAGGATCGGGACAGCAGCAGCGCAAGGGCCTTGTCAGCAGTATTTCAGCCCCCAGACCCTCAATTCATTGGGGCCTTGCGCTTCAACGAAGCTGGTTTGATCCCCGCGGTCGCCCAGGACTGGCTCGATGGCGCCGTGTTGATGGTGGCCTGGATGAACCAGGAGGCGATCGAGCGCACCCTCGCCAGCGGCGAGGTGCACTACTGGAGCCGCTCGCGCCAGGAGCTATGGCATAAGGGGGCTACCAGCGGCCATATCCAGCAGCTCAAGGGCCTGCGTTACGACTGTGACGCTGACGTGCTGCTGCTCAGCATTGAGCAGAGCGGCGATGTGGCCTGCCACACCGGTGCCCGCAGCTGCTTTTACGACAACGGTCCCGAGCCCACGGCCGGGGGGCCATCGGCCGCTCAGCCGCCGGCAGATGTTTGCACCGAACTAATGCGGGTGATCGAAGGGCGGCGCGACCTTCCCGAGCCCGGCAGCTACACCAACAAATTGTTGGAGGGGGGCGACAACCGCATCCTCAAGAAGATCGGGGAGGAGAGCGCCGAATTCGTGATGGCCTGCAAGGACGACAACGCCGCCGAGATCGCCGCTGAAGCGGCCGATATCGTCTTCCACCTGCAGGTAGCCCTTGCCCACCACGGAGTCAGCTGGCGGCAGGTGCAGCAGGTGCTGGCCGCCCGCCGCGGCGCGCCCCGGCGGGACTGAGGGCCGCCTCAGCCTGTGCTGAGCATGGCCGCAGCAATCCAGATCACCAGGCCGGTAAGCACGAAGCCTCCAGTTGCCACGGTGTATTGCCAGATAGCTTGGACCCTTGGTGTGGGCTGGCCTTCCAGCCAGGCTGGGCGGGCCCAGCCGCCGCCGTCTGTCCAGGGGTTTAATCCTCCAGTGGGCGCGCGCCTGGCCATTGCCTCACGCCAGTAGGAGTCGTATCGGGGGGCTTGCTGGTTGAAGGGCATGGTGCCTACGTCCTGGCCGGGAAGTACCCGCGAGCGCTGAAAAGGCACCAGGTTGTCGCCGAAGTTGTCGCGGTATTCGTCGGAATTTAGTAGCGCGTCAACAAACTTGGGCAGACCCTGCTCGGCGATCACGATCGACCAGGCGATCTGTTCAGCTTGGCCATGCACCGGTCGGCCAAATACCCGACCCACCACCTGTTCCACCACCCTGTAATTGCTATTGCAGCGATAAAAATCCCTCTGAAACTTCTCCGAGAGCAGGAGTTGGCGGATGAAGTCGCGGGTGCTGATCTGACCGGAGCGCAGCTGGGATTCCAGCACCGCATCACGGTCCACTTTGAAGGCGTGAAAGTAGATCTGACGGTAGGCCTGCTCAATCACAGCATCGGTGGCTGCCGGATCCCGCACCAGGCAAGTGGTGTCGATCTGGCGGGGGCTTTCCTCACCGGCGGCCAGAAAGCTGCTGACACGAGCGCTGTTGGTGAGTGGCTTGGTGGCCAGAACGGGCAAGGGCACAGGGCTGAAAAATCCTCAAGGCGAGCAACGTATAAGTTTTTTCAAGCGCTCTTTAAAAGATTCGTTGGATTATCAGACAACTTGACAATGCGCAACATTGCGCAATTAATGGCAGCCGACCTGGTCCCCGGCTGCAGTTGAGTCACTGCCTGGAAGACCGGGCTGCTGTTGCAGCCACATAAAAGTGGCCCGATCCCGGGCCGTGAGTTGCAGCACGGGGGTTGGCCCGGGCACGCCCGCCATGGCGTCTTGGGGCTGATCACTGTGTCCCCACATCCCGAAGGCGTGGCCAAGTTCGTGCAGGGCCGTGGCCTGGATGGCGTCCGGTCGCTGCCCAGGGCTGATGCTCACCAGTACCCGCGGTTCGATTTTTGGGGGGTCGCCTGGCTTGTTCGTCGCCAGAGCTAGCTCGGCTCGGCCATGGCTGGCCCGGCCCCGCTGCAGAGGTGGCCGGCGCCTCAATATCTGTACTTGGGCCGATTCCCTGCTTTCGCTGCGGTGAATCGTGACCAATTCAGCCCAGCTTGCCAGCGCCGCTTCCACGGCTTGCAGCCAAAGCTGATCCCAGCGGGCGGCAGGCCCGTCGGCTGCGGCGGGCTCGATCCACACGCACCAACTTTGACGCTTGGGCCAGCCGTGGGGTGTGGGAACCAGCAGCTGGCGGTAATCACCCCCAGCTGCTTCGGCTGTCAATGCCCTGGCTGGAAAAAGCGCCAGAGCAAGCACCAGGCCGCAAGCCGGGAGGCTCGCTCGATTTAATCGCCGGCTTAATCGCCGCAGCATCAGGCAGGCAGGCCGACGCCGCGGGCCATCAAGGTGGCTAGTAGGGGCACAAGGGCAAAGCCCACCAACTCAATATTGAGAATCCAGCCCAGACGGGTGGCGAGAGCTTCGCTTACTTGGGGCAGCTCGCCCTTGCGCAGCGGGATGGCCCAGAGGATGTAGGTGATGGTGGGGTACAGCGACAGCCCTCCCACCCCTAGATAGAGCCCAACCTTCCACCAGAACAGGGGGTTCTCCGTATAAAACTCGCTTCCCTGGCCGAAGTACAGAACCCGCAGAATCCCGCTCACAAGCAGGGCAAGGGCTGCCAGGCCATACACCACATCGGTGATCACCATCAAGGTGGCATCGGCCTTGTTTGGATTTGGCTTGATCAAGCGCCGCTCAAGCACCAAGGCGCCAAAACAGAGCATGAAGCTCACGTAGTGCACGTAGGCCACCCCAGCGCGGGAGAGCACTTCAGGGGGGATGGCAGCCAAGCCAGGCATATGTAGTAGGCAAATCTTGGCAACCGTAACCGGCCGGTCAGCTGGCCTGCTGCCCTGCCCAACAGGGAGCTGAAATCAGCAGCCATTGTGAAAGTTGAACAAGCACGGGAATTGAGGGGAATTTTGAAAGTCGGAAGCTTTTTTGTTAGTCCGTTTGTGCTTGCTGATTGCCCTTAGGTTCAATTCATTGCTTAGGTGATCTATGGCGAGCTCCTTGAGCGTCTTTTTAGGTGAAATTGGCCGTCATCAGTTGTTGACACCCGAGCAGGAGCTCACCTTGGGTCGCAAGGTGCAGGCCATGGCCCTTTTGCAGGAGCGCTGCCGTGATGCCGGTGGCTCGGGACCTGCTTGCGACTTCAATGATCTGGAGCGCTGCACCCTCAAAGCCGGTGAGCTGGCCAAAAACCAAATGATCACGGCCAACCTGCGGCTGGTGGTCAACCTGGCCAAGCGCTACCAGAACAAGGGCCTAGAGCTGCTGGACCTAATCCAGGAGGGCACCCTTGGTCTCACTCGCGCCGTGGAGAAATACGATCCCAGCCGCGGGCATCGCTTTAGTACTTACGCCTATTGGTGGATTCGACAGGGTCTAACCCGCGCCCTATCCACCCAGAGCCGCACCATTCGCATTCCCGTCAATGTGAATGAAAAGCTCACAAAATTGCGGGCTGCCAAAGCTCGCTATCTCCAGGCCAACGGAGTTGCACCTAGGCCAGCCCAGTTGGCCCAGATGATGCATCTGCCCCAGGCGGCAGTGGATGATTTGCTGGGCTGCGAACTACGCAGCATCACCGTGAGCCTGCAGGGGGTGGTGAAATCGAAGTCTGATCCCTTTGAGCTGGTTGATGTGTTGCCCAGCCCGGAGCTGCCGCCGATGGAGCGCGTTGAGCTTGCCGAGCGCACGGCCGCGGTGTGGACCCTGCTCGAATGCGCCAACCTCACCCCCAAGGAGCTCACGGTGGTGATGCAGCGCTTCGGTCTCGATAGCAGCCACGAATGGCGGACCCTGGCTGAAGTGGCCCGCCAGCTCGATTGCAGCCGGGAGTATTGCCGCCAGGTGCTGCAGCGGGCCCTGCGCAAATTGCGGAAAACCGGCATCGATAGCGGTTTGGTGGAAGCCGAGTAGCTGTCGTTTGCTCCTTGAATGAGCAAGTTGGCTGCAGTGCTGCCGTGACCGAGTTCGTAGATCCGACCTCAGGGGATGCTTCCGCAACGGATGCTCCCGTCGTTGATGCCCAGGTGTTGGAGAGCACCGAGGTGAATGAGGTGGTGTTGCTCAAGTTGTTGCGCCGGGCTGGCCGCACCCTGGCCAGGCCGGCCCTGGAATGTCTGGAGCTGTTGCTTGACCCCCAGACCCCTGCACCAGCCAAGCTCACCGTGCTGGCCGCGCTCACCTACCTGCTGGTGCCCTTAGATCTGATTCCAGATTTCATTCCGGCGGCGGGCTTCAGCGATGATCTTGTGGCCGTTACGGCGTTGCTTGGTTTGTGCAGTCGCCATCGCACCCCGGCGGTGCAGTTGCGGGCCCAGCGCAGACTGGATCAATGGTTTCCCCTGAACCGCTGATAGCGATGGCCAGCCTCACAGATGCAGAGCTCGATGATCTGCAGAGCTTTCTCAAAGACTGGCTGCGCCACACCGGACGCACCCAGGCGGATCTCAGGCGCGCTCTGCAAGCTGCTTCGATTCGGATGCCCGTCCTGCTTGAGGTGCTGCAACGCACTCACAACCGCGACGGGTTGCCTGGCCTCGCCAAGCAGCTGTGTGGCGTTGAGGAGCTCTGGCAAAACGAAGATGGAGCGGGCCAGAGCGAGGGTGCGGGTCGGCTGGGGTTGGAGGCTTCGCTGGGGCAGCTAGATCTGCTGTTGCAGGAAATTCGCCAAGACCAGCAAACCTGAGCATGGCCGTTCAGAGTGGCGAAATAACAGCTATTGCTTCGATGCAGCTCCCAGGCGTTTCTTTGGCAACCCTTGCCGCCAGCACCTTGCTCGCCATGGCTCCAGCCTTGGCCCAGTCTGAAAGTTTTCTTTTGGGCCCTGGCAGCTCCGTGGGGCCATCCACCAAGGTCAAGCCCAAAAATTGCGTCACAGCAGCGGATGGATCCATCACTTGTGACACCCAGCTGGAAAGCTCCCCCAGCGACACCCAAGCCCGACCTATCTATGAGCAGTTCAAGAATTAATTGGAGACTGTGATCAAAAAACTGCGCCGGCTCTGGCAAGACGCCACCTATCTCGAGCTGATCGATCGCAGCGAGCAATCCCTGGCCAAGCTGCTTGGCTTCGTGTTGCTGGTGGTGTTGGTAGCTGGCACCGTGCAGTTAACGATCGGTGTAACCGCGGCGGTGCTCCAGCCCGATACGCCCTGGCTTGGCAGCAAGATAAATGCGGTCTTGGGCGATCTGCTCACCCTGCTAATTGCGGTGGAGGTGCTCCAAAACGTGACCTCCTATCTGCGCCGTCATGTGGTGCAGATCGAGCTGGTGTTGCTCACAGCCATGACCGCTGTAGCTCGCAAGGTGATCGTGCTGCCCCCCGGGGCCGAAAACAAGCCTGAGCTTCTCGGCGGGCTAGGTATTGCGGTGCTCGCCCTAGCGACGGCGTTCTGGCTGGTTCGCAGCGTCAACATTCGTCAGCCTCCCGCCAGAACAGGGCCAGCCATACGGTCCCCGGAGCAGGATCCGTAGCGAGCAGCCTGTGCCGCCGGTGGGCTGGAATCAGCAGGCTGTCACCTCGGCAGAGCTCTACAGGCACCGTCTCACCGTCGAGCTCAAGTAGGGCGCTGCCCTGGAGCAGGGTTACCCACTCGTGATCCTCTTGGTCGTACCAAAAACCCTCAGGACTGGCTGCTAGGCAGGAGTGGATCCGCTCAAGTCGCCAGTTTTTTTGATCCATTAAAACGACACTGATTTCCTGTCCCTTAAGAGGGCAGGGAGTAGCTAAGAGATTGGCTTCAGGTTGACGGGGGGGATCGGTTTCACCCCAGCGCCGACCGATCTCGAAGCCCCGGCTGCGGGCTAGTTCCACCACCCCGTGGTGATTGCTGCAGTCCCGCAGGGCCTGGCGCAGGGATGGCTCGGCCTCGCTGAGGGCCACGAAGGCATTCAGCTGGCGAACCTTCTCGAGAAATTGCTGCAATTGGGCTTCAGCCATCGCGGCCCCGTTCGTTTTGCTGGCTCAGGTCTTTGATCATCCGCCATCGCTGGAAGGATTCCCCAGCAAATATCACCTTCTCTTCGGCCTCGATCTGCCAGCCGAGCTGGAGCAAAAGCGGCTTAGAAAGCTGGCTCGCCTCGGTGTGTAACTGGCGGCCCCCCTGTTGCCAGGCGTGGCTTTCAAGGGACTGCAGGATTAGGCGGCCCCTTCCCTGCCGGGAGGCTCTGCCGCGGCAATAGAGAAGCGATAGCCGTTGCGGCGGATCCAGCACCCCAAAAGCTTCAATAATGTTTTGGTTGTTGGCTGCGCAGCTGGCCAGGCCATAGCCCCTATGCAGGGCTTCGCGAACAGCATTGCTGGTGTGGGCATGGTTGGCCCATGCCGCAATCTGAGCTTGGCTATAGAGGCCTTTGGCCTGGCTGATCACGGCGTCGTGATACACCGCTGCTACTTGATCGAGATCGACGGGATGCAGCACCCGCAGGTTTTCCATCCCGTTGCTGGGTTCAGCCTGCTTTCTATCACCGCTGCCAGCCAGCATCGAAATGGGCTGAATGTTTAGGCATTGAATTGCCTGGCAAAGCTTGGCAGCTGCAGTTAATGGTGTAAATTCTGAATGTAATTCCCAGGGGCAAACCTCTTAAGCCCCGCCAATTCACCCACCAATCCCCTAAATCGATGCTCACAGGATCAGAACTGCTTGCCAAGGTCAAAGAGCTTGGCGATGTGGGTAAGTCGGAGATCGTCCGGGTCTGCGGCTATGTCTCCAATAAGAAGGATGGCGGCGAGCGCCTTAATTTCACTGCCTTCTATGAGGCCCTGCTTGAAGCCAAGGGCGTTGAGCTTGGCGGTGCTGGCAAGGTTGGCAAGGGCGGCCGCAAACTCAGCTACATCGCTACCGTGCAAGGCAACGGCAACCTGCTGATCGGCAAGGCCTACACGGCACTGCTTGATCTCAAGCCCGGCGATGAGTTCGAGATCAAGCTCGGCCGCAAGCAGATTCGCCTGATTCCCGCCGGTGCCACCGACGAAGACGAAGAGTGATAGCCGCGTCCCCATTTGACGCTGCTTAAGCATCTGTTAATTGTTTCCCCCGGCTGGTCCGGGGTTTTTTTGTCTTGCCGTCCACGACTCTCTGGTCAGGCGGCT
>NZ_JAGQCO010000064.1:0-9459 GCF_024346235.1 Cyanobium sp. BA5m-21 | reverse complement strand
CGCTTAGGAAGTCATTGAGCTTGCGCAGCATCTCGGCAGCGCTGGCATGGGCCTGCTGCAGCTTGTACTCCTCCGCCTCAAAGGCAGTCAGCGCTTGCTGCAACTGGGGAATCGCCGATTCGAGCAATTCATTGCCCTCTGCTTTCTCCAGTGTTTCCACCAGCGCTGACGTCAGCCCAGCCAGCTTGGTGAGCGCATCGGCGGTCCAATGGCGCTCCTTGAGGCAAGCCATGGCAGCGCGCACCGCCTTGGCCTCTACCGAGAGGTCATCGAGCAGGCTGATCCCAGCGCTCTGCAGCCAGGTGGTAACACCGCTGGCTGCCCGCAACCGGCTGCGCTCCCCCGGCGGGCTGATGCTGGTGGAGATAACGCTCGAATGGCGATAGTTGCTATCTGAGTCAAGCGTGCGGCACACCACATTGATCCTGGGGCTGTAGAGATCACCGGCCACGTTGAGAGCGTCGATTGCCCCAAACCGCTGCTGAACCACGCAGGGGTCATGGCGAAAACGTTGTTCCACCTGTTGCATGAGCAGCTTGAGCTGTTGCTGGTTGTGGAGCAGAGCGGCATAGACAACCGCTGTGATAGCTGCCACCAGCACGGCCGCAATCAGAAAGAAATGCCAGTAGGCCAGTACAAACCCCAGGGCCAGCAAAGCCAGCAGGCCACCGCAACCGATACCGCATCCATTGTTCTGCTGGGCCATGGCTGCATATAACCCACTACCAGCTTGGCCTGCTGGGCAATGATCACCAGAGAGCTGTCGCAGGAAAGCCCAGCGGCAGGGAAAGAGGGTTGCGGCAATGGCTGGGCTGGCACCGGGGCAGACCGGGTGGGGTGATCGCCAGTGCCCATGACCTGCCGCAACCAAGCAACAGCCGCGGGCCGCATCAGGCGGCCCAGTCCACCAGCGGCAGCCCCTCGATCCGGCTGAACTCACTGACGTTGTGGCTCACGACAGTGGCGCCGATGGCCAGAGCGTGACAGGCGATCCAGAGATCGTTGGCGCCGATCGGAGTGGCTTTGCGCTTCAGGGCGGTGGCCTGAATGGCGTAGTGCTCGCAGATCCCAGGTCCAGCGGGATACAGCACCGGCACCAGCCGCCTCAGGGCCTCCAGCTGCTGCAAGGTGGCCTCCCGCCGCTGGCTGCCCTCTGCTCCGCGCAACAGCTCAGCCCAGGTGATGAATGACATGGCGATGCTCTCCTCGTCGCTGAGGGCATCAATGCGCTCGGCCACCTGGGGCGGACGGTTCTTGCTCAGGTAGATGAGGATGTTGGTGTCGAGCAGGTAGATCACAAGGCCTCTCGGTCCTGCACCGGCAACTTGTCTGCCTGCTGTTGCTCCAGCACCTCCACAAAGTCGGCGTCAAATCCACTGAGCGTCTGCAGCAAGGCCTGGCCCCGCTGGCTTGGACAGGGGTGAATCAGCAGATCCCCGTTCGGGGTGCGGCTGATCTGCACCCGGTCACTGCTGAGGCGAAACTCAGCGGGAATGCGCACCGCCTGGCTGTTGCCATTCATGAACACGCGGCTGGGCAGGACCTCCACAGATCAATCCTCACGTGTGTACGCCATAGTGTAGACAGCGATCTTTGATCGGCGGCCACAAGGAGGCCCTGAGTCTTTGCATCCGATCAGCTACCGGGCCCGCTGCCTACCTCCACCGGCTGTCATGGAAGAGGAGGTGGTCGCAAAACGCTTGCGCACCACCGCTGGGCGCACCCTTGAGCAACAGCCCACCAGTTTTCACGATCGTCCCATCGACCTCATGCCCTTTGGCCCGGTAGGTCTGCAGCGCAGCCTGGTGCCAGCAGCGCAGCTCAGCCACCAGTTCACTGGGCGCCTCCAGATGGATTCCGGCGCCATAGCTGAACAGCCAGCGCCGCAGCTCCTGGTCCTGCTCCAGCACCCAGGCCGGCAGATCCACCTCTACCGGATAGGGATAGTGCGGGTCGTCACCGGCTCGCAGACCTTTGCTGCCACGCTCTGTCCTGCCCCAGCTGTCGCCCGGCAGGGCAGCCGCAAACCGCACAGCCGACGGCTAGAAACGATCCAGCTCACGCCGGATGTCGGCCATCACTGCTGGACTGCAGCGCAGGCGCAACGAGGCCAGTTGGGGCCGAGCACCATCCACTGGGGGATGACTGTGGGCGAGTTGGGATGGCAGGTCGTTGCCAAAGCAGAGCCCGCCGCAACACTGCTCCAGCAGCTGGGCGCGCGCGATCGCTGCGCAATGACGCTCAACAGAGCGTCCGCGCCGCTGCTCCCGCTGAAAGACATGCACCGCCTCCAGCTCCAGACAGCGCAGCAGCCCCTGGGGCTGGCCGATGCTGTCGTGCTCGATCAAAAGCCACCAGCGGCTGCCGTGGAGCAGCAGCTGCACTGGCCATACCGCTTCCGCTTGGCTGCCCTGAGCTTGGCTGCCCTGCCTGTGGCTGCTACGGCTGTGGCAGAGCAGCAGCCGCTGCCGCTGGCGGATTGCTGCTTCTATGAGCTCAAGCTGAGCTCCGGCAGTAGACGCTGCAGGAGCAGCGGCGGCTGAACCCTTGCCGCCCCGGGCTTGAGTTGCCAGTGGCGGGGGTGTGGTCAACAGCCAGCGGCGCTGCGGCGGGCCGGAGCTGGCGCCATCGATGCACATCAGACGTTGCTGCAGTGCAGTGCTGATCGCCGCTGCACGGCTATCGCCCAGGTGCTCAGCCTGCAGCGCCAGCAGTTCGCTTACCTCTCGCAATTCCGGCAGGCTCAGCAGGGCTGCACCGAGGCCGTAGCCCTTGCGACCACTGCGATACGGCAACCGGAAGCCATAGGGCGTCAGCGTCTCATTAAGGGCGGCATTGACCTGGCGAGCAGTCCAGCTTTGGCCGGTGGCGCTATCGAGGCTGTGGGCCAGATGCTCGGCTATCAGCTCGCCGCTCTGCAGATCGTGCGGATTGCGCAGCAGGTGCCGCAGCACGGTGAACACCCGCGTAAAGAACTCGCGATCGGCCAGACGCGGCAGGCCGCTGCAGGGACGGGCGCAACGCTCAGGCCAGGGCGGCGGCTCGATCGCCGGTAGCGCTAGCTCGCTTTGGGCCAGCCAGCGAGAGGAAAAGCCGCATTGATCCAGCCACTGCAGATCAGCCATGACCGCTGCGGCATCCCCGTAACAAGCGCCATGCAGCCGGGCCAGCAGAGCTGCTGCCTGCTGCTCCAGCCCACCGGCTGGCAGGGGCGCGAGCAACTGCTCGAGCTCACCATCCACCTCCTCTGCGGCAGCAGAGTTCGTCGCGGTTAGTTTCGGGTGCTCGCTAAGCAGCTTGATCAGGTAAAGCAGCCGCTCAAGATCCAGCAGGCGGGAGTAGCCGTGCAGCCGGTAGGCGGCATCGCGATTAGCACCGCGCCGCACGCAAACATCCAGCCGCCCAAGCTCCGCGGTGATCAGCTCCTCCAAAGCCACGCCTTGAGCCGGCTGTAGCCGCACCACTGCTGCAAAACCCTCCTGCCGGTGGGGAACAGGCGCCGCCTGCAGTAGCTGGGCGCAATGGCGCCGAATCACCCCTTCCGGCAATGGATTGGGGCCCTGCCGGTTCCAGGCCAGGCACTGGGCCACCGGCGTGTCAAGCCACCAGCCGATCCACTGCACCGGTACCGGCAGGGGCAACGCCTGGGTGATCGCTAGGCGGAAGGCGCGGCGCACGTAGCTGGCTTCCAGGATCACCGACTCACCGGCAGCGATTGCTGCCAGCAGTTGTTCATGGATCACCGCTTCCACCTCCGGCCAACGGCCGAGGATGGCGCTATCGCCGTAGAGCTCCTGGCGGATCTGACTACTGGAGATGTAACGCAATTCTTGGCCAAAAGCGCACTGCAGTTGTGCGGCCAAAATGCGCGCTGCCGTGCTCTTGCCGCTACGCGCAGCACCGATCATTAAGTGAAAACGCAGAGGATGATTTCCAATTACTGCTGCCATTGCGGTGTTATGAACAAAACCCAATTCAATGCTCTAACGCCAATGTCCAATTAGCAGCGTTCGTCCTGGTTTGTTTTGTGCAACTGTTGCCCTATCGATGTACGCAAACTGATCGACTATTCGTACAGCTCCAGGAGCTGGTACTGCTATCGACTGGATATCTAACGGCTGGTTCCCAGCTGGTAGTGCTGGTTGCAAGCAACCGCTGCGTACTGCCGGCGATCCTCTGCACCTCCCATTACTGGAGAGCGTTGATCCGTTAATCAGGCCCCAGGTTGCCTTCCGCACGCCAACTCAGTGGGCGCGGCGCCTGGTGGCCGGCAGTGTGGATGCGGTGCTTGTGAGCGTGGCGGGCGATTCATGCCAAACCCCGGCCGCGTTTGTGCCTGACTTCCGCAACTCAGCTGTAGAGGCGATTCCCCTCGGCCGCCGGCCCCTGCTGCTGCTCCACAGCCCTTCTCTTGAATCCAGTGGCAATTCCGCACCGGGGCCTAGCGGTGGTGGCGCTCAAAAGGGAGCCGGAGGGAAGCGCCGCTGGCCGCCGCAGGGCTACCTGCTGCCGCCCCGCGATCACCAGCCCTGCCTGCATCAGCTTCTGGAGCACAGCGGCCAGCTGCCGCTCTACCCCTGCAGCTCCGCTGATCCGGGCCGCTGGTTGGAGCAGCTGGTGGCTGCGCCATTGCTGCTGCCCGCTGATCTCACCTTGCTGACGATTACCCCCTGGCGTGGTGCAGGCCTGGTGCCGCTGCGGCCGCTCAACCCGCTGGTGGAAGCGTTGTGGTTACTGCTATGCAGGGGAGAGGCCAGCCAGCAACCACTACGCCAGCTGGTGCAGTGGTGGGGCGGCCAGGGGGTGCCGTTGCCTCAGGCAGAAAGCCCTGCTCCGCAGAGGTGGCAGCGGTCCTTGCGCTGGCCTTGGTGGCGAATCTGATGACTAACTCAGCCAGTTGCCGGCCTAGTCGACCAAGAGCAACTGCTTGTCAGCTCTCTTCTCTACGGCAGCCAGGGCAAGCAGCTCGATCTGCATGCAGCCCAGCTTGATTTCGAACGCATCGCCAGGCTCCAGACCCAGTTTGGCGGCGTAAATCTGAGCCGCGATTGAATAGCAGCTGTAACGACACATCAAAAGGTTCCGCTCGATACAGCAAGGTCCCCCTGCTGCTGGCCATGGTGATGCTTCTAGAAGAAAAAAATATGCAGGCAAGCGGAGCCACAGCTCGATATCGCAAGGCATACCAGCCCAGCGAGCGCAGCTACCGCCTCATCGACGGCAGATGCCAGCCTCACGGTCAGCTCGACGGTGAGTACGACTCCCTTGATGACGCCATCGCTGATGCCATCGAATGGATTGGACTCCTTAGTGAGCCTGACCATCCCACCAGCTGGATTGGGGTGGAGGTAAGCAGCAGCAACGGCGACTGGCGCACCTGCCGCGTGCCGGGACCGTTGCTCTGTCCGTTGCCGCGCTGAGAATCAAGCCTCCAGGAGCACTACCCCTGCTGGGTGACAACAGAAACCCCCCAGGGTGAGCGGGGGTTTCTGGAGCGGCCGGGCAAGGGAGTACAGGCGCTCATGCCGGCACCTAACTCTCTGGCGCCTGCATTCACTGTGCAAGAGATCACAGCAGGCGGCTGCATTCGCGCAACAAATGCTCACTAGCAGCCGCCTAGCAGCTGCTCACTCCTCTTCTGTGCTGCCTAGGGGAATAAGTTTGATCTGCTTACGGCCCAGCTTGATCTCAAACTCATCGCCTGGCTTGAGGTCGAGCATGGCGGTGTAGGCCTTGCCCACCAGCAGATTGCCATTGCCCTGAACAGTTGCGACATAGCTAAGGCTGCGGCCACCCTTACCCCGGCCGGCGCTATCGGTGCCGAGGTTCACACCCTTAGCGCCCAGCAGGGCCTCATAGAACGCCGTGAAGTTAAGCCGCTCCGTGCCATCTTTTTTGGTACTCACATAGCCGCATTCGCGCACGAGTTCGGACTTGGAGACATCGCCTAGCTCCTTGACCTTGGCGAGCAATTCGGATCCGGTAAGCATGAATTCAATGGAATTTCCTTGAAAGTACCAATTCCCCACAGGTTGTCCAGTGGGATCAAGCGAAAGAAAAGCCCTTGATTTGACTAATGATCAGCCTTCTGCTTTTGGCGTATCTGCAAACAAGGGGCAGAGCGGCACCACGGCGAGCTTGCCTTGCTCCATTACTTGCAAACCAGGCGGGTTGGCTTGCTCTGGCCCATAGAGCTCAGCAGCTGGAGCATCTGGGCCAAGCGGTAATGGGTTCTGCCGGTAACGCAGGCGTGGCATTCCTTTGATCTGCAGCCACCTATCAGCTTGCCTCAGCTGCTTGTTGTTGGCTGTTCAGCGCCGCAACATTTCGCAGGCCTCTCCATCATCATTTCCGTCCAGGTAGTTATGCCCCTGGCGCAGCAGCTCTTGGGCGCGCTCATAGGAGTTGATCTCACTGCACCGGTAACGGCGGCCCCCCGGGGTGGTGCCATCAGGGATGACGGCTGAGCGGCGACCTCGCCTGAAGTCCCAAGGCCGGGTGATGCCGCCTTCCACCTGCCAGACCCCATAGCGCCGCCGGCTGGCACGGTATTCAGCGTCCAGATACTCCTTGGCGTTACACCCACTGAGGTACTGGCGGTAGGCAAAGGCTTGGCCGTCTTCCACCAGCGCCAAATTGATGTTGATCTCTGAGATCACCTCGGCCACCGAACGGCCATAGCGATCGGTGGTCTTGACCTCGAGGCTGACCTCGCGCCCGACAGGGAGCCGCTGCTGCGGCTGTGTTCGTAGCAGTCGGTTGCCGAATGGTTAATCCAGCCGACGAGCACCGTCTGGGCATCGAGCAGCCGGGTGGCTTGGGTGGTCATGGATAGGGCTCCTATGGGGAATGAATGTGTGGTTCTGGGCAGTCCTCCGGGGTTAGTGCTGGCGCTTAGGGCAGCACCAGCGGCATGGGCGCCACGTTGTAGAGGCGGGCCGCTGCCTTGCGGTTGCAGACGGCAAAGCCCACGTACCAATCCACCCGCGTGCGGAACACCGGTGCGTCATGCACCTCCCCGAAATCACGCACCGCAATGCCATACCTGCCCTCAAACGGTCCCTGCAGACCGCAGACCGCCGCATCACCCAGCACGCAGCAGTAGATGGAGGTGGTGCCAGCTGGTTCGTCGTAACCGAGGACGGCATGGCCCTCGGCGTCCTCCTCCACCAGCAGGATCTCGATCCCCTCGAAATAGTGGCGGCCGTCGATCACCTCATACAGCTCGCCGCCGGCCTGACGGGAGGCGGTGCTGATCTGGCGGCGGGCGGCCTTACTGGCGATCAGCACCTTGTCGCCGCCGTAGCCGATCACGCTGTCGCTCAATGCCTCAAGCGCCAGCAGGTTGAGCGTGCTGCCGCCGTTGTCGATTGTCTGCTCGTCTCCAGGTGCCAGCCGCTTGCTCAGCCCGTTGAAGGCACGCGGATCAAAGGTGTCATCGCCATTGATGATCGCCGCCTCAAGTGTGAGGCGCATGGAGCGCACCTTCATCTCGGTCTGGGCAGCACGGGCCTCGGGGCCCTGCAGATCAACGATCGAGCGGTCTACATCGAGATCACCACCAAATAGGTGCACAAACTCCGAATCGGAGTTGATCACCCCGTAGCTCTGGCGGTAGCCCTCATTCACTGCCCGGAAGCCAACACGAGGAAGCTTGGTTTCAGCCGGGAAGCTCAAAGAGCCACCGACAAGATTGCGGAAGGGCAGGCGGCGCAGCAGCTCCCCCTCGGCAAAGGTCTTGAGCACCGCCAGCTGTTCAGCGCGGCGGGCATACTTCTGCGCCTCGATCAAGGTCAGGCCCAAGGGCACTCTCCCGGGGCCTTGCCCCAGTGACAACAGCAGCTGTTGCCAGGTCGCGGCTGGACCGTTGGATGGTGGGAATGGGCGCTTGTGAGTTGGGGATCAGGCAGGAGCTGGTGTTTCGCTAAACCCGATTGGTATTGCTGCAGGAGCGCGGGCGAATCGATCAGGGCTGCTGAGCTATGGGTTTTTCCCCCGCATTCAGCGGTTTCCCGCCATAAAAGGCGACTTTTCCACAGGTTGAACGCGCAAGAGCCCGCTGCTGGCGCCAGCAGTGCAGCACCGGCTGTGGAAAAGCCCTCTCCTCTTGACCGGCGGCAGTGGGGAATTTTGGCCAGCCCAAGAGGAACAGCAAGCCGCCAGGAAGGCAGTTCAGGCCTCGCTTCTCACGGAGAGACACGGCCTTGTCGGACTGGTTTTGCTGCTTTGACGCCGCTGCGGTGCTCGTGACTTGATGGGTGCACTGCCGTGATGAACGCATGAGCCAGATCCCAGGCCACCTCCCGGTCCACGTGAGCGTCGTTAATGAGTTCCCGGAGGACCTGTACCAGGCGATGCGGGAATTCATCAGCAGCCATCCCAATTGGGACCAGTACCGCCTGCTGCAGGCAGCGCTTGCTGGCTTCCTGTTCCAGCACGGCTGCAAGGACCGGGCCGTGAGCCGCCACTACCTCGACGGTTTGTTCCAGCGCGATCCGGCTACTGCGGCGCGGCCGATCTCACGCACCTGATGGAGCTGGCGACGTGGTGATTCCCATTGCAAGCCTGGCCGCCCTACGCATCCGGCAACGACGCAGCCAGCACCAGCTGGTGGGGCAGTGCTGCGACCGGTTGCGGCCTTCCTTCCTGCGCCGGCGGTTGGAGCAGCTGCTGCCGCTGCATACCGCTGCTGGAGCGGCTCTAGTGGACTGGCGCTGGGACAGCGTCTGTCAGCGGGTGAATGGGGTGGTGCTGCAGGACAACCAGCTCCTGCCTTTCCGCTGGTGGCCAAGTCTCAATAGGTTCGAGCTGCGCGCGGCGATCATGCAGATCAGGCCGTTGGGCTAAGGCCCAGGGAGCTGCCATCTCTGGCGGAAGCAGCAGCAACAGACTCTCCGCAGGTTGCCCCTTGGCTGCTCGTCTGAGGGGCCGAGGCAGCACCGGGGCGAGGTGGTCGCGTCCTGCTTGTCACACCGCCATGGCCACCAGTCCCGTTGAGCCGGCCTGCCCGATCCGCTTGATCTCGTTCCGCCTAGCCGCCAAGAGCAGCACTACGGCGCGGCACATGTTCCTCGATGGCGAGGGTCAGATCTGCGCCGATCCCCACTGTCTGCCGCGTGAGCAGGCCCTGCTACTGGCCCGCAATCAGCAGCTGATCTGGGGGTCAGCCGCCCGAGTGATCGTGCTCTGAGCAACCGGGGCCAACGAGCGTGAGCTCTCTCGCCCAACCATTGCTGGCCTTTGGCCACTGGGCCTTACAGCGACTCCAGCCAAGAAAACAGAAGGCGGTGCTTGTTGATGCCCTCGATTGAAGCGGCCGGAACGGCCTTCACTTGAGCGTCAGGGTGCTGGGCCAGGACGATATCCATGGCATGGGCCTCATCAAGGGCCTGCACCATCTCGATGCCATCGCCCAATGAGCCTGAGAAGAACACGGCGTAGTGGATGGAGCCTCCGAGT
>NZ_JAGQCO010000063.1:0-9714 GCF_024346235.1 Cyanobium sp. BA5m-21 | reverse complement strand
GCAGGGGATCATCAGCACACCGAACCAGCCCACATAGAGGCGGTTGTTGGTGGAGGTGACCCAGTCGCAAAACTGGTTCCACGCAGAAGCGCCTTGGCGCTGCTGAATAGTGGTTGTCATGAGAACGTTCGGGGAAGGGCTTGCCTGACTGCAGCCGTGAGGCTTTGCAGGAAAGCAGTAAGTAGATGCGGGGCGGGAACCGCTCGCTCATCTGAACGTAACACCAGTTCACAATTGCCACCCAACCCAGAGGCGCAATTGGACGACAGCAAAGCTGATGACACCGATAAGCCCGGCTAATCACGCACTGTCCGGTGGACAATGCAAGGGTCCACCGACCTAACTGATCATCGGCATTCCCCAGCTGGTTCTGCTGCTGGCGCTGATGGCCCTAGAGCGCAGGGGTGATCGGCTCCTCGGAGCTGATCGGTAGCTAGCTGGCGATCCTGGGGCTCCTTACCCTCTGGACACCCTGGCCTGGCAGGCACGATGGCCAAGGCGGCCTACCAGCACATCTTCACGGCTGGCCTGAACATCTCCGTGCTGGAGCTGGTGGTCCTCTATCTAGGCGGAAGCCTTGCCCTGCTCTTCAACGAGCCGGGTCGCTCTCTTTGATGCAGGCATGGGGGGAGCGAGCTCACCTCCGGACTGGATCAAGGCGATGGCGCCCCTGAAACGGATCAACCCCGTGGCTTCTGGGCCCTCACTCCGGAGGTCGTATCAGTAAAGGCCTTCCGACAGGCCGATTGAGCGGCAAGGGAAGGGCTGTCGCCCATTGATTGGCAGCCCTCGCCTGCGACAGCGCCCAAGCCAGTCACATTGCGTTACAGTTCTCGTAACAAACCGCAACACTCATGACTGAGTCCACTCCCCGCTTTGGTTTCGTTGCCTTCGCCGAGACCTGGAATGGCCGTCTGGCCATGCTCGGCTTTGTGATCGGTCTTGGTACCGAGCTCCTGACAGGTCAGGGCATCCTTTCCCAAATTGGTCTGGGTTGAGCGTCATGGAAACCGACTACACCGCTGCAATCTCGGTCGTTGCTCTGATCACCGCTGTGCTCTCGGCAATGACGATCTACGTGCTGAGCCGTCCTACGGACCTTGCTAAGAGGGTTGGATAATTTCTGCAATCACCATCGTTCTTATCGGTGCCTGGATTGTCGGTGCTCTCAACCAGCCGGATCTTGCCGATTGAGCTTCTAGTTCTTGCTTCTTCTGGTTTCCAGTGACTATTCCGCCACCAAAAGCCATGACCAACACTCCTTCTAACGACCCAGCGCTTGATAACAGCACCGAACAGCTGACCCTCATGGAGCAGCTCAAGCAAGTTGAACTGTTTAACGGCCGCGCCGCCATGGTTGGCATCGTCACCGGCATCGTGGTGGAAGGCCTCACCGGCTTTGGTATCGCCCACCAAATTGGTCTCGGTGCACTAGTTGATGGTTATGCAGCCTGCCGTACCCAGTTTTTACCGTTCTGTTTCTAATCCAACTTTACAGCTGCATTGCTGAGGTTCCCTTAGCCTTGCACCATCGTTTCTAAGTAATATTTTATCTACCCAACAATTGATTGCAGATTAGCCACTGCTAGCCCCGACTTGATGCTTTCCATGTCCAAGCCAACCAAGGACGACATAGAAAGATTAAGCCGTGGTAAATCGACTCGATCAAGGATAGGAAGTCGTCAAATACCTCATAGGCTAACGAAAAAGGAGCGCATTCTTTTTGAGGCAGCGCAACGTCAAGGATTTTTGAAAGTTCCTGTAGCGGGCATTCGTCCAAACGTTCTTAATATTTATAAATTGTGGTGCGACGCCGAAGGTAAAGATTGCGTTGTCGTAGATAGCAGCAAATCATAGGGTTAAGATTATTCATTAGAATTGCATGCCAACTTCGCGGGCCATCCTTCTTTCACATTCTACTCATCTATTTTGAAGGAGAGAAGAAACTGATGATGATGACAGAATGCCTATCAACGATTAGAGCGAGCCATGCCTGATTTGTTGGTGCGCGAGTCGATGACGACCTAGTACAGGCGCCCAAGAAGCGGGCTGGTGCCAATGGCCGCAGCCCGATACAACACCTCGCTTTTTCTAGCGGCGTTCACTATCGGTGAGCTGCGCCGAAGGGTTGAGTTGGTATGTATGCGGGGGATCAACCGCAAGCTCAACTGCTGGAGCAGCGAGCAATCAGAAGCCTGGCTCGATCGTATGAACCTCTGGGAAGAGGACTCTTTGCAAGTAAGCCCCCAGCAAGGGCTAACCCCCCCCCTTGAGCCAGAAGTTGCAAGCATCAGCCCTGGGCTACGGCCTGAGGCTTTTTGATGCAGGCCATCCACCCAGGTGCGCCGATGCCCTGACCCGTGGCTAAGACAAAGGCAACTGCCTACGAACCCATGGGCCTGTTGTACGTCCTGCTTGTCGACACAGAAGACGGCACCACCACCGTCCAAATGGAAGCCAACAGCAAAGAAGAGGCGCTGGATAGCGGCCAAGAGCTCTATCCCGGTTGCCGACTGGCGCTCGTGAATCCAGTACCGGGTGAGCAAAAGGGCTAACCGAAAGCCTCAGACAACCATCACCCCGAGCAGCGCTCGAGGGTGATGGATAAGTGAACATTCCAATAGCAGTGAAAAAGAAGCTGCTGACGTTGGCACCTGGGGCCATGCATTCCAGGTGTGGGGCGGATGGTCCTCCTGAGGGCACCTGTAGCGGTGCGGCTGGAGTGTCGATCAGTCAGGCGCACAAGGTGAGCTGCATTGGGGAATGCTGCTCTCTTGCCCGGCTGAACGACCCGCCCACTAATAAATAAAGACTGTTGGAGCAGGGGCCTGCGGTCAGCGTGCTTCTGGAACCTGGCGGGGTGGCGTGTCGTCCATGTTGGGCGCCTCTTGGGTTGATGAGCACAGCATCGCTGAGCTAGTGGCTGAGCACAATCAGCTTTTAAACGCATTGCTTCTGGCTGCAGACCAGAGCAAGGTGAGATTGCTTTGTGGCCTGCAGCAGCTCAGGCCCTGCGCAGTGGTGGCGGCTTCCACTGCGGCTCGCAGACCTGCCAGCCGGCTCTGCGCTTCTGGGCCCAGAGCTTGATCGCCTCATTTCGCATCAGCTCCCTGCGATGTTTCAGCAGCGGTGGCTCTCCGCGGGGCATTACCTCTCCAAATGTCACCTCCAGGCTCTGGCTCCAGCGGTCGTAGCGGCAGGGCTGGAAATGGAGCACCTGGCGGCCATTGCTGATCCAGCCCTCTTGCGGAGACAGCGGCGGACGCTTGCGATCACCGATGTGCATGGCCTGCTCAGGCCACCTCCGGCGCCCAGCCCCGCTGACGGGTCATGTCATCGGTCCAGCCCTGACAGCGGCTGGTGAGGTGCTCGCCATGGGCGATTAGTCCCTGATGCAGTTGGCAGGTGAGCATCGGGATGCAGTTCACCCCGGCGTAGTGCCTAAACCAGTGGCAGGTCATGCAGGCCTTGCGGCTGCGTGTCTCGAGCAGCACCGCCTCATCTAGGTAGGACCACTCCTCGATCGGGAGATCAAGCCGGGCATGCAGTGCTGCGGGTCGGGGGAGAGGGACACCCATGAATCATGACCAATGCGTACGCGTGTACTAGCACGATTGAAGGCGCTTTGCTGCCGCGGCGCTTGGAGCTGGATACGGTTCAGTCAGAGGAGAGGTGCCGATGCTTCGCGAACTCGTTTTGGCCATCGGCATCCCCCTGGTCCTGCTGCTCCTGGCGGTGCTTGCGATGGAGCAGTGGCGTGATCAGCTTCCGGCCTGGCTGCAACGGTTGGCCGAGCGTCCGTCCTGGCTCTGGAACACTGGCATCGGGCTGATCATTGGTCTGTCTCTGCTGCGCTGGTTGCTGCAGCGCTGAGGCTCAGGCCACCAGCTGCTGGTGTTGCACAAGGAAGGCCTCAATCCATTCGTGATGGCGGCGCTGGCAGATCCGATCAGCAATTGAGAGTGCATCTGGCGGCACCTGGAACCGCTTGCGGAATGCCTTGGTGAGTCCTTCCAGTGCCGGGCGTGGCAGGGAGCGAATTGTGCTGTGTAGCTGGTGAATCGTGCCTGGATCAAGCGGGTCAAGGCTTGGGTCTACCTCTGGCTGCGCGGGTGATTGGAGCTGGCGCCCAGGCGCCACTTCTGCTGGCCTGCTGCTGGGGTTGGCTTTGGAGGCCGGAGTGGCTGAGCTGGTGACCTCTCGCTGCTGCTTGTCGTAGAGCGCCAGACCAAAGGGATTGCCAAAGGTCATCAGGGCTCGCTTCATGGCGTCGGTTTCGGCCTCCTTGAGGGCGGATTCATGGGCCTGGCCCAGGTCGGCGTCGATGCCGTGGCCGGCGCCGCTGCCTTCTCGGATCACCTCGCCGACGCTGATGCGCACCCGGGCGGTGTATGTGACACCCCAGCCGGCACGGTTGCTGCTGCCCAGGGTGCGCTCCCGCTCAGAGACGCACTGCACGGCGATGGTCTCGCGCTGCCAGCCGTCAAAGCCAAAGATGCGATTGGCTTCTGCGATGGCCTGCCAACCCTCCAGGTAGGCCAGGGAGCGGCCGGCCTGGCTGCGGGTTTGGACCTTGGCGCGATCGAGAGGAGCGGAAAGGGCAGCGATCTGCTCGGTGGAGAAGACAGCGGTGGTCATGGGAATACTGAGATGTGAGAGGTGATTTGAGTGGAAGGGGTATGGGCCCGCCCTTGCAGCAGACCCATGTCGAGGGGGGGGGGGCTCTGCCCCCCCTGGCCCCTCAGTGGATGCGCCAGGAGCGGCGGTTGAGCAGCTGGGCGCCGGTGATCTGGCGGCCGGTTTTAAGGGCTTCCTTGATGGCGTTCTTGTCGGGCTTGCTTGTGGTGGAGAAGGTGAGCCACTCGGGATCGAGGGCGTCTTCGTCGTCGATCACCACGGCCTGGGACTTGCGGCTGCTGAGTTCGTGATCGGAGAAGGAGAAACGCGTAGCCGCCGGCTGCAGCTGGGTCAGGACAAAGATCAGCGATTCCTCCAACGCATCAGCCCGGGCGGTATCAGAGCGGGCCAGATCGGTGAGGCGCTTGGCTTGCTGGCTCCGGTAGGTGGCCTGACCTCGCAGGTGCTCGATCACCCAGCAGGTGGCATCGGCCTTAGCGGCGAGGGCCTGCTTATTGCCCTCTTCTGCCAGAAGTGCGGCCTCCAGCTCAGCCAAGGCCAGAGCGCGCTGCTCGGGATCATCAGCTTCCAGCTGCTCGGCCAGCTGGCCGATGGCGGTGGTGAGCTCTTGGGCCTCGCTGCCCAGCTGCCACAGGGAACCGGAGCGCTGCAGGGAGCATGCAGGGCCTGATTCCGAGGGGGCTGCCGCTGAAACAGCGCTGACAGCGCCTGAAATGGGGGTGAGTACGACCATGACGGTGAGAGGGGATGAATGGGACGGAGAGCGCCATCAGGCGCAGAAGGCTTCAGGAATGGGCGGCGGCGGGAATAGCCAGCGGCCCGGCCAATGCACGGACCTCAGCCACGGAGATCGGCACCGGAGAGCGCGAGGCCATGCGCCTGGCTTGCTGCACCAGCGAGGCCGTGCCGGCACCACCGGGGAAGGCGACTACCAGCACCGAAGCGATAGAGCCAGGAGAGCTGTGGGTAACAGCGCGGGCAACGGCCTGCTCGATTAGCTCACGATTACGGATTGGCCCAGCGGCCCGCCCATGCCGCTCCCACTGGGCGGGCATAACGAGAGCTGACCAACCCAGCTGCTGGGCAGCGCGACCAATGGCGGCATCGGCCCCGCGGGCGCCGCCATGGAGAAGCAGATGCACCAGCCGGCCACCGCTGCGGGCGAGCAGCTCAGCGGCAACCCGCTGCTGGGGCCAGGCCAGATCACGACCACCACCGGCTGCGATCACGAGCGAGTGGGATGGGGCTATTTCAGTGCTAGATGAGAGATAAAGATCCATGAATCAGCTGCCAGAGGTGACAACTGATCGGGGCAACACACCGCAAATAAAAGAGCGGTAGTGCTGGCGAGATCAGGGAATTGGATTACCGCAGGCGATGGACTTGGGGCCTTTGGCGCAGCCCTTATTCTACCAGTACAATTGCATTATTGGCTCAGCCAAGGCCAGCTGCATCAAGCGATCTGACGGATCTTTGCTGACAGACGCAGGCCAAATCCAGTCGGACGGGCATAACCAAAGCCCAGGGCTTTCACTCCCATCTCAATCATCAGCCAGCCTTCTGGAATATCTGGCACCGCAGCCGCGGGCATGCCCCCCTTGCGCTCCATCCCCGCACCCCAGGGCAGGGGCGGAGGGCGGCGGCGGCTGTCTGACCTCAGCCACGGCGCAGCTGTGGCAAGTTCAGGACAGCCGACGACGCCTGGAGCCCTCTCTGCGCTCTCTTGGTAAGTCCCAAGGCACATCTAGGAACTCCACCAGCAGCACCCCCGGCGGGTGCCGTGCTGCTTTCACTAGGCCCAAGCGATGGCCTGCTCCATCCCTGCCCGGCCCCAGGACAGCTGTATGGGAGCGATGAGCACCCGAGATCAGCCGCCGGCCATAAAGGCTTCTCTGGTGGCTTCCAAGGCCTGCAGGCGCCTGTGGCAGTTGCAGCTGCGCTCTTAACAGGGGTTGCCTGGGTGTCGTAGTGCCGGAAATGACTAGGCGCTGGCTCGTGGTGGTGCTGGCTGGCCGGAAGGGGAGCCTTGAAACCAGGGGTGGCAGAAAAAAACCGAGATCAAAGCGATCCCTCGGGCAAAGCCCAAGCCAAGCCCCCCTCTTTCGCCTTCTGCAGAGCCCTTTTGCTCTCACGCAGCAGGCTCAAAGAGCTCTCGCTTCCGTCGAGGAACTGGCGAGAACCCAGGAGATTGTGCGCATTTTGTGCGCATCTCCCTTGGTCTATCGGTGAAAAGTCAATCGGGGCGACAGGATTCGAACCTGCGACCTAGTGCTCCCAAAGCTCGTGAAATGGGGTCCGTCGGACCGGTTGCAATAACTGGATTTACTGGCTCAAAACCATTGCTGTCACTGGCTTTTGCCCTGCCAGCCGATGGCGGGCAGTGGCGGAGCGTGCCAAGCTGAAAAGGTGATTCTCTTGCAGATTCTCTTGCAAGGGGTGTCGTGCGTGCCTGATTTCCTAGAGCCGTGCCAAAAGCCACCACTGCCTCTCGCCCAGCACGGGCAGCCAAAGACCGTGGCTGGGTAGCAGCGCTGCGCTTGTCGCTCACCTCGGATCTGGGACCTCGCAGTGGCTGGACTGTTTCTGAGATGCGTGGGCGGGTTCTGCTGAACGTCTCAGCTTCTGCCGCAGGTGGTGCACGCCAGCAGCGGGTTTTGCTATTTGATTGGGCCGCTTCTGAGCGGCAGGCCATTCATGCAGCCATTCTTGCTATTCATGCCGATTACAGCGATGGCGTACCCCTTGATCTAGCCATCGAAACTCATGCGCGAATTCCTACGGAGGAATCGAGCCATGTCGGAATGACGGTTAGTGAAGCAATCAACTGGCCTCAATTAATTCAAGGATTCAAAGATCACAAACTCAGCAGTGGGGCTATCAAGCAGAGCACCTGGGATCAGCTCTACTGGCGGCGAATGGGTGTGATCCTCGAGGCAGTTGGCGGAAAGCGTCGACCCATTTCACCTAAACAATTACTGGAGGGCGTGATTGAGTCCTGGAAGGACAGGCCAGGATCGCGTGGCCGTCAGTTACAGGTTCAATTCACGGCAGCACTTTTACGTTGGGGCGTCGATTCAGAACGCTTACCTTCATCCTGGGCACCGCCGCTTGATCTCTCTATCTATGTGGGCCGCAAGCGAGAAGAACGGGGGATTACAACACCCATTGAGGCCAGCCATGTGCTGGATTTGGCAGAGGCCATACCTGATCCGCGCTGGCGATTGGCGTTTCAGTTAATGGCTGCCTACGGTCTGCGGCCGGAAGAATTGCAACACCTGGAGATCCAGAAAGGGCAGCTCTGGACCACCTACCAGAAGGTTTCCAGTCGAGGTCGCACCCGATCCAGGGTTTTGCGACTGCTGCCATGTGACGAATGGGCCAAGCCCTGGCAGCTCGAGAAAGCATTTCGAGCTGACCGCATGCCGCCGATGCGACCAGGTCATGGCGCTGAGGACCTTGGCACCTATATGCGGCGGCGTCCTCTCTGGCAGCAACTACGGCGAGAGTATGAAGAGAAGGGCGAGAAACTGGTGCTCTACTCTTGCCGCCACGGTTATGCCCACCGCGCTCACATCACTTGCGAGCTGCCTCCCAAGGTGGTCGCAGCAGCCATGGGCCACTCAGTGGAAACCCATCTGGCGGCCTACAGCCGCTGGTGCGGGGATGACGTGGTGGACGACGCTTTCGCAAAGGCAGAGCAGCGGCTGGCCCATGGCCTACGCGCTCAGAGCTCAGCGCCGTAATGCCGCACGGCCTGCGAGAACCTGCTCAACCCTTGTTCCTCCAGGGTTACCAGGTACTCCTCGACTGTTTTTGGTGGGTTCTTGAGGCTCGCTCGGTGCTGCCGCATCGCCATGCAGACCCGTTCGGCATCCAGGTTCAACTGATCCAGCAGAAACGGATCGGGATGGCAGGCGCCAAGCCCATAACTCGCCAGGGCGTGCTCTGGGAAATCGCCCAGGTTGAAGGTGAGGATCAGATCGGCACCGCACTGGATGGCGGCAGCCAGAACATGGCGGTCATCCGGATCTGGTAATTCCAGAGCTGGAATAAGGGGCTGATAACCATCGACAAGCGCATCACGCACGTGAGCATTCATAAGCGCGCGGGTTCGCTCCAACTGCGCTCTGGAGAGATCAGACCGGTTCCGCAGCACAGCGTTGATCCACTCGTCGTGAATCTGGTTGCTCCAGCGAGCCCGGTAGAGATCGGTGAGCGCCAGGCGCATCAACAGATCGCGGAGTGGAGCGGGATAGAGAACGCAAGCGTCGTAGACGACGGTGAAGCGATTCACCTCAGTAGCCCATGCCCAGCTCCTGGGCCTGGGCAGCCAGCTCATCGAGGGCTGCGGCACGCTGCTGATCGATGGCGTGCTTGTAGGCCATCAGGTCGGCCAAGCGGATGCGCCGATGGGTGCCGACCTTACGGAAGGGGATCTCCCCTTGCTCCAACCGCTCGATCAGAAAGGGCCGCGACACATTCAGCAGATCAGCGGCCTGCTGGGTCGTGAGTTCGGCGTGCACCGGCACCAGCGTGACGGCATTGCCCTGGGCCATCTGAACCAGGATTCCTTGCAGCAACTCCAGCACCGCGGGCGGGATGGGAACGGATGCGCGCTGGCCATCCTCCAGGTCTAGGGAGAGGCAGGCCTGGCGCAGGCCATGGCTGGCACGGAAGCTGGTGAGATCGCGCAAGCTCGCCCCTGCGGCCTCAGCCGCCTCAGCCGTAGGGATCACGGGCTCAATGGAGCTGGGGAGAGCGACGGCCATGGACAGGAGGAGGGGAAGGCCAAGTGAATCTTAATCGAAATAAACGCAATATCTGCAGCATCTGCAAGGACAATAGGTTCGCGTGTCCTGTGCGTTCCGAGGCACTGTCCTGAGCCGATGGCCTTATTCAAGCTTTCATTGGCTCGGCAGCCCCTATCAGGTGGCGACCATGCACGGGCTGGGTAGCGCCCCTCTGAGTGGTGTAACTCAGGAGGTCCTGTGACCCTCTCCGGAGGGTGAACAGTGGCAGGCAGGGGATGACTGCCTGGAAGCTGATTGCGCAGCTCCGTTTATCCATTATGAACCC
>NZ_JAGQCO010000062.1:0-10089 GCF_024346235.1 Cyanobium sp. BA5m-21 | reverse complement strand
GTCTATTCTTGTCCCACGCCACAAGCTCGTGTTACTGGCAGGGTTGCTCTGAGTAGTGGATCTTCAACCAAATTCTCAGCCCACTGGAATATCGACAACGTACTAACATTAGCCCTAGAAGAACAGGCCTTCTGGCTTGAACCTTTGGGTTCGGAATCTCTTGCAATCCTGATTCATGAAGCGGCGCACGCCATGAACATGCACCATGGGTACGACTTCAGAAAGGAAGTAGAGAGGTTGGCAGGCGTGGCAGCAAGCTTGATGCTCAAGGAGAGTGCAAAAATTAAGGCACTTTTCCCAGGGCTCAAGCGCACAACTTATCAATAATCACAAGATCCTGAATGCCAGGATTCAATAAGGTCTAAAACGAGTAGCGCAAGCGCCTGATTTCCATCTCAATCACATGAACCTTTTTCTTGCTGTCAATGAATGATTGGATCAGCACGCTTGGTGCCGAGCTTTGTGGATTGTATGAATCGATTTGCTCTTCCAGCGACCCTTGGGCATACATAGCGCTTACAAGCTCTTCCTCAAGGTCTTCAATTTTTTGGTAATTAAAAAAGGGACGGCCCTTTTCGAGAGTTGCTTTCATTGGTTGCTGAGTACGAGGGAGTGGACTGAATCCCCACATCTTACTCCTTTGAGATCAGGAAATCCGAATCTCGGATATAGAGTTGGCCCCGTTATGCCTGTCACAAGCCTCTTATTATGAGCATTTGGCCTTGATCGGCCCATCTTCATAAACATTAGGAGTTCAACAAAATCGCTCTGTTCGCCTAGCCCATACCCATGCGCTTCACCGATCACTAAGGGCAATATTTTTTACGACTCTTGGGTTCTAACAAAGTATTCGACCAAGCCTCGGGATTCGCTTTCTTCAAAGGCAGATCAGCCTGATTTGGATCTAAATAGCTACGGACTGAGCGTTTAATCATAAACCCAGTGGAGCAGTTATATGCATACTGCTCTAGCTGGTATAGCGTATGCTCTTGGGTTGAGACCCTCCATAGCTTCCAAGCTATATGTCGGATACTTGGATTTCCGTCTGCTGAAAGCGAAACAGATTGAAATTGCCAATCACGCTGCAAGCAGGACTCTATTTCTTGGAATTCGGGCTGAGGATTTGGATCAAATTTGCAATCCGTAAATGAATGGATTGGAGGCAAGGGTGGAGATAGAGACTGCGCAAATGAAGTGCTAATAGTGGAGAGATTTAAAACAGCTGATATCGAAGCAAGTCTCCTTGTCCATAATCCGCTGGCCATAAAAGATTTTTGTTTCAACGGAAAGGACGAGCTTCGAGCCACCCTGATCTGGTGCATTTCATTGACCTCGTGATGCCAGTTCTCTTTGCTCTGCTTGAGCACCAGAAGCCCGGCGCAACCTCCCCGTTGCTTAAGCTCTGCTTAGGGATATAAAGAATGCCCGGGGCAATTCTCGTGAATTTTGGAACTTCATGAAGCCAAGCCCCTCCGCCGCGATGGCAAGGTTGGATCACAAAGAATGACTTGGGACCAAGAATATTTGACTCTGTAATGTACTCACAGTCTGATGGGATAGACTGGATATATTTTTCTGGATTACTGGTTTTAGCAAAGAATCCCAACCCTTGAGAGGATCCTGGGTTGGACAAGGTGACCAGCGAAAGGCATGGAATTGCGACAGCGAGTCCAAGGGCTGAGCAAAAGCTATGTCTATTCAAGTCAGATCGTCCTCGGGCATTGCGATTGTAATTGGGCTGCAGGGTAAAGCTGGCTTAGTGTTTTGCTGAAGAGAAGCCAACGCTTCTCAGCCTCAGGCCACTTCAGGTAGCCAGCCAACCGCAACCTCCCGCCTAGGCACCCAACGAGAACACCTCCGGGTCAGGTGCTCGCCCTGGGGAATGAGTCCCTGGTGAATGGGGCAGGTCAGGAGGGTTACGCAGTGTCTGCCCACCTCATAGCGAAAGTGCTGGCAAGTCAGGCAGACCCTTGAGGAGCGGGCGGGTTTCAGGACATCGATATCCAGGTAGTCCCACTCCTCGGCGGAAACGGAGTCAGCAGCAGGCATCGGACACAATTAAGTACACCAGTACTATTCGCATCCACGCAAGAGGTCAAGGCAGGTCAAAGATCGCCAAGTCCGTCTCTGCATAGTGAGCCACCTCCACCAGTTGATCAAAGACCGCGCGGACCCTTGGGGCGTCCTCTGGGCAATGCGAGCCATGAAGCGCCAGAACCGTGACGGCAGTGGTCAGCTGCTCCAGGGTCAGCAGGGCATCCCTTTGGAGTTCCTGGGGGATGGCAGCAGTGGTGAGTGAAGACATGAAGTGTCGTGCGACTGCTAATAGGATTCCCACACGCTCTAGGGCAGCAGCTCCTATCTCTAACTAGCAAGTTGATCCTGGATGACCATTGCAGCGGCCGGTCAAGTAGGGACCATCTATCTGATCAAGGACAACCTCCTTGGCGGGTACAAGATCGGCATCACCCAGAACTGGCAACGGCGTTCAAGGGAATTGGAAATTGGTAGCAAGACCACCCAGGTCATGACTGCCACCGTCAGGGGCCCTCAACAGCTGGAGACCCGTCTCCACCGCATGTTCAAGGCAGTACGCCTGCCGCAGACCGAATACTTCGCATTGCGCCCAGAACAGGTGGAGCATGTGCAGCAGGTCATTCAGTCAGAAGCAGCCAAGCTCACCATCAGCAAAGAAGACAGAGAAGAGAGGGCCAGGCTTCAGGCCAAGGCCATTAGGGAGGCAAACCTCAACCAAGCTGCTCATTACCGCTCCCTGGGGATAAAGCCTGCCAAGGTTCAGACCGAGGCAGAGCAGCGGGCGGGACGGCGTCGGCAAAGGCGGAAGCCCTACCGGGATGCAGTCGAGACATTGCGAGCAAATCCCCTCAGCTGCCTGCGCTGGTTGTTGCTGCTACTTCCTTTTGCGGGCCCACCTTCAGCAATAGCCGCCGTAATGCTCTCTTTCCCCTACTGCGCATTCAGCGGCAACAAGGAAGCCTGCAGCAACCAAGCCGGTGGGGTTTCATTTCTCGTCGGCCCAGTAATGATCGCCTTGGCTGAGGAGAAGAGGCGCCGCAATGAAGCCAGGAAGCGCCTTGGCATCTCTCAATGAAAGCCTTGATTCGCTCACTAAAACGGCTGGTGCGATGGTTGTGGAACCCGAGGCATGAGCGTTACAGCAGGCTGCGCAGATTAATCATCAGCCGACGGGCCAATTGGCGGCAGCACGAGCTGCGGATGCGGAAGTGGGCCAAGGACCATCCTGATGAATTTCAATAAGAACTCCATCGACTCCCTCAGGCCGTATGACAACAGAATTCACCAACTCTTTATATCCTTAAAAGGAAGAGCGCCGGCAGAGTTTAAACCACCATTTTGCAGTGTATATGGCTGGTTACATGTATTTCTTCAGCCAGCCTCAAATTTAATCGCAGGGCAATCCTTGTCGTAATAAGACTTGGCGGTTACTTCCCCAAGCCTAAGTACATAACCACTAGAACAAGACCAATCCTTGCCGCCAAGAAGTGGATCATGGCCAACGAAGAAGCCAACATCGCAAATAACATCACGGCAGGTACTCCCTCCCAGGTAAGCCATACCATCAGGACATTTATTACTTTCAGGCAAAGATGCACCTTCCTGCACAATGACACGAGATGGCTGACCAAGATCTCCTGTCATCGCCTTGACACAACCCACATAGTCTTTGGCAACAACGCAGCGCTTATGGATATCCGGTGCCACCTCTGCCCAGGCCGAGCACCTCAAAGAGATGACAAGCAGCCAACCAAAGGGTAAAAACAAAATTGATCTTGACATATGCATTTTAACAGGCAAAGGAGAAGCAGAATCTAATGGTTAGGAACATAGGAGGAGTTCGCAGAAGCACGGCATCGAAGGCAATAATTGCAACAGGACGACAAATATAGGAATACTAGGTCACCCAAAATGTGCCGCACAATGCATCACTTGAACTAGTAGTGACGCCTCGGCGCAGCCCCCTGACGACTGATACAATTTAAACAAGCGAGACCATTTGTCCTTCCATAGAGCTAGTCGTTTAACTCTCAATTATTCAATGTGGTCAAAGATTGGCGATTGGGAAATTATCCAATTCATCGACTATGAAGATGAGGAATGGAGCTACGAACACATATATCAACACGCAGATGGTCGCGAGGCCGTTGTAGGACCAGGTGGGTACTGCAGTGATCCTGATCTCAGTTGGCTGCTGCATCGGCATGAGAGAAAGAAAAAGCAAATGGCCCGGATCAAGATCGCGACCTCAATTTGCCTGAATGCAGCCTGGTTGCCTATTGGGATCCAATGCCTACAGCAATGCCTAGCTACTGGCTGGATTGCTCTGGTCTCAGTACTTGGCTACGCGATCTGCTGCCTCGGTGCCTACGGAAGCTGGCACGCCCTGATCCCCCCTGACTACAAAAAAAGTTGGAAGGGGAGGGCCAAAATACTCTTGATCTGCGGGTCAATGTTCGCAGCAGGATCAGGACTGATTACTGTTGGAAGCTTTACAGCTATCACCCTCGGCTGGATTCGGATTCCCCTGGTACTGACCAGTGCTGTCCTGGGCCTAGCGGGGAGCCTGGCTTATCGGTGGCGCGAAAATGAAATCAATTAAATTGTAAATCTATGCAAGAGGAAGCTAAAAAGTCAGACCAATAGTCCTGCTACAAAGCCAACGCCTATTTCCATCCGATATAGTTGGAGCGCAGTTGGCTGTGCCATGTGTCTCTCCCCTGAAAGTTACGGAAACTTTCTAGACCACCTTCGTGGACTTGAGGACGAAAAGCTCAGCGCTTTAGCCAAAGAGTACCGAGATGAAGCTGGCATCATTTACAACACTGTCGACGACGAGCTCCGACATATGGTGATGCATGAATATGAGCGACTACGCCAGAGAAAAATTCAAGGACTCAATCGAGCAATGTGGCTATCAAGTCGAAGAGGGCGGCTGATAGAAAAAGTCAAAAAGATCGCACTGATGCTGGCAGGTCATCTGCAAATAGAAAAACCAACAAGGGCTTAGGAGAATAGCAATGCCACAAAATAGGCGCCTAATTATTAACAACACGTTGCCAAAGATGAAGCGACAACCATCCGCGTACCGTCAACTTGTTGGATTCTTAATATTGTCCTCTCCGCTATCAGGATTTGGACCAGCGTATTCGTCAGAGCTTCACCCTATCGCCGACACCTCCACAACAAGCCAAGATCCAAAGCAGCAACTACTTGACCAGATGCAGGATTATCGAAACCGGGAAGCAGCAAGGGCAATAGAGCTTCAGAAAGCAAAGGAAGCAGCAGCCAAAAGAGCAGCTGATTCTCGGGCATGGCAGCTAGACAGAGAACTAAAGATGTGGCCCCAATATGGATCCATCCGTGTTTATTGGCCTGGTTGGAACTATGACAACAAAACCAGGAGCTGGCTCACTTTGACAAGGCCTGCAGAAAAACCTGAGATGCCAGAAAGCAGTTCATCAAATTTTCAACCCGCACCTATTAGGTCAGGCCCACCCGAACCATTGCGGCCAGATCCATCCCAGTTGTCGACCAAGCCCCCGGTCCGCTTTGATGCCACCCTTGAATCTTTGGTGAGAGAGGGGGTCGTCAAACCCGCAGAAGCTGCCCGCATACGAAGTGGCGGCCCTAATTCTCCATTTGCTGTGCCGGCTCACCAGCAGGCCTGCCGCAGCGGTGCCCTCTCAGAGGAGGAATGCCGGACTGGCCTGGTTGTGCGCTGGGGAACAAGAAGCAACGGGTCTAGTCCCAAGAGTACGTACAAGTTCACACCTCCTACCCCTTCTGGCGTTGCCGTTGACTGCACTGCTCTCATGCTTAATCTCAAGCCATACAACAGTCCCTATAGCGGTTGGCTTAGGCCCATCAAATACAGCGCCGAAGAAAGACTTGTCGTTGACTTCTGCGCAAGTCAAATTTCAAAGACCAGGACCTAGCGCCTTGACTCACTCAAGTAACCGGTGTCAATCAAAAAGGCCCTAAGTGCCTGAGGGTATGAATCGTAGACAAGTTCCTTGGCTTTACAACTACCGTTGTCGTCATACCCGGCAGCACATACGGTCAATCCCCATTTTTCATTTGGGTCGTAGCGCAAAAGCATCCGATCCCACCCATCAAATAGTTCCCCCACAAGTGACTTATTTGCTACGTAAGCCGCCAAGAAACCATTGGGTTCATCTTGATTTCGCCGAGAAAACCAACTTGACATGTAGCCAAGAGATCTTCGATGAATTGGGCGGTACTCTGGAAGATGAGAAACATCTACAAACTTTGAGCCATTGAGTTGCCAAATGCGCGCAGGAGCCCAGCTATTGGCGTAAGAACCAAATCTGTAAAGAAATCGATCGTCTCTGCCAACAATCACATTCCTCCCAAGGTTCAAAGGATCGCTAGCAAAGTCAGTTCCACCGTCTGAAAGACCAAGCCTCACCTCGCTCCAATACTTCCCACTGGCGTCTGATGTCAAGATGCGAGTATCATTGCAGCAATGAGCGCCGCCAGTAAAAGTCGATAGCAATACTTCTGGATAGGGATTCGATGGATCGAGCTCGACGATCTGCAAGATTGAATTCGGCGAGCCCACCTCTTCAGTTGATATAGAGCCTACTGGCAAGTCACCTACTAAAACGTTGACTACAGGCTGAACAATGTTGCTACCATCACTATTGATTCGCCGCTGATGCTCAATGCTGGCTGTGACTTGACCATTCTTGATCTGGCCACTGGTTTTCTTGCTGTCATAGTCAACCCGAAAGATCTGGGCATAGCCAGAAGTTGGGGCCGCGACACATAAGAAGATAAAGGAAAAAGCTAAAAACCATAGTCGGGCCATAGGCGAAGAGGCTCCCTTTATCAAGTTGGAGGCATCAAGCCCAATCGCTTCAGTATACCCCTGGGGAAGCCGCAAATTCTAGGCATAGCTGCCGGTAACTCATGTCCAGAGTCCGAGTAGTTTCGGATCTGGCTATGCAGATCTCTTGCCATTGATTTATGTCGCTAAGAATTTTAGTCGAAAAATTTGTGTCGTTTACGCATATAGCGCCAAGAGGCGACACCCCCCTTGCCCCCTAGCCATTCTTTTACCCTTGGTATCGGGGCCTAGTGCCTATGAGCACGACCAGCACTCGTTTATTGGACTGCGCCATGTCGATGCGGCCCCAAGCCCCCAGGCGTTGAGTTAGGTGGAGTGACCTCTCCCTTCAAGTTGAGGCTCAGTAATTCACCCCAACCGAAACCGTCCGGCTGTGGCCATGCACACAACCCCGTTCCACAACCGCCTAATGCTGTCCCATAACCCTGTCCGCTTCCTGTCGTTCCGACACAGGGGTTGTTGTGGTCCAAGTGGGTTGAGCTCAGAGGTTGGCGATGCCGGACTC
This sequence comes from Cyanobium sp. BA5m-21, assembly GCF_024346235.1. Taxonomy (NCBI): domain Bacteria; kingdom Bacillati; phylum Cyanobacteriota; class Cyanophyceae; order Synechococcales; family Prochlorococcaceae; genus Cyanobium; species Cyanobium sp. BA5m-21. Next base: position 2,674 of record NZ_JAGQCO010000062.1, on the reverse strand, counting down.
GTGACCGATCAACCGGAGATTGACCGATGACAAAGATTCTGGAGCCGTTGATCGCTGCACCTGCTGGCCGCCGGTGGGGCTATGGCAGGGTCAGCACCGAGCAGCAGACCGAAGCCCAGCAACGGGCCCAGTTAGAGGCTGCTGGCTGCGACGAAGTGATCACCGAGCAAATCAGCTCCGGCAAAGCAGATCGACCCGGCCTGGTCCAGGTCCTTGGAGCCCTGCAGCGTGGTGATCAGCTAGTGGTTGCCAAGCTCGACCGGTTGGCCAGGTCGCTGGTTGAGCTGCTCTCCATCGCGTCCGATCTGGAGGCCCGTGGCATAGATCTGGTGGTACTCGACCAGGCGATCGACACCAGCACACCAGCCGGTCGATTGATGTTCCAGGTGCTCGGTGCCGTCAGCCAGTTCGAGCGAGAGCTGGCGATCGAGCGGACCAGGGCCAGCGTTGCCCACCGACGGGCCACAGGGGGCGATCTGGGAGGCCGCCGGAAGTCCTACAGCGAGCAGCAATTGGCACTGGGCCACCGCCTACGAGGCGAGGGGCTGTCGATCAGCCAGATCGCTTTGGCCCTGGGACTGAGCCGGGGCACCGCTCACCGCCTGCTGCAGGAACCAATCCCTGCTCTGTTCGGCGGTGGTGGCTGATCGGTAGGTGACCAGTTGATGTTGTCTGCCGTTCACAGTGCCTGGCCGCTTGTGCTGTTTGGCCAGGCGGCGAGTTCATCTGGGGCCAGCGGCTCTTGCCAAGCGATCACGCCGCTGTCGCCCTGGCTGGTGGCGAAGTCCTTGGCATAGGGCTCGACGACGCCGGCTGTCCTGGCCATTCGACGTGCCACTGGTGCCAGGGGTTCGGTGCCTGCCGAGACTCCGCCAACAACCAGCTCGACTCCTCGGCCATTGGTACCTGGTTGAGCTGGGTGCACGAGGAACTGAATGCTCGGCTGGTGGCAGCGCAGCCAGCGGTTGAAAGCCCGCCGTTCAGCCGGGGATGCCAGCCCTGCATCCAGCTGCCGCCATAGGGTGAAGACATTGGCCTTCAGCTCGGCCGCGGCCTCCTCCCCAGTGGGCTTGGCCCGCTCCAGCTGCAGCTCCCCGGCCAACCGGTAGTGCTCTGCACGCTTGGCTGCAATGTCATCACGTAGTGAAGCCACCGCGTCCTCAGATGCTTCCATGAGCAGGTCGCTGGCGCCATCCACGAAAAGCTGCCCTAGCCGTCTCTTGGCGTCTGCATGGCTTGTCTCCAGGGGGCGGAGTGCATGTTCCAGCTCATCGACCAGCGCCTGTAGTTCGGTGATCCTGGCGTCGCCGTCTGAATTGCCCAGCAGCTCAGCCCAGATAGGGGCGGCCAGCCTTGTCAGGCAGTGGTCCTCGACCGCCTGGTAGCTGATGTACCCGGAGTTGCTGCAACCGGGGCTATTGCGCCTGTTGGCGGGGCGACACGCCATGTATCCGGGGTGGCCGATCCGTGCCCGCTCGCTGCTGTCGTGGAAGGAGAAGGGGCCACTGCAGACAGCGCAGCGGGTGATCCCCATAAAGAGGTTTCTGACCTTCTGCCCTCCGCCCCTGAGGCCGCCTTTGAGTTTGTCGCGGTTGGCCATGGCGGCCCTGAGCTGCCCCCAGCGCTCAACACTTAGGACAGGCGGATAGAAGCCAGCAATCGTGCGACCGTCTCGGCGGACAAGGTCGCCCAGCAAGGCCGGATGCCGCAGCAGGTAGCTCACCCGGCTGTGATCCCACCACGGAAGAGGGGCGTCCCGGTACTGGTTGCGACGACCAGCGGTAGGGGGGAGGGGGCGCTCTTCCTCATTGAGCACTTGGGCGATGAGCGTCGTGCCCATCCCGTTGATCGCGAGCTCGACTGCCCTCCAGATGGTCGCCTTGGAGAGAGGGTCGATTTTGAAGTTGCCATTGGCATCACGCACGAGGTGGCGGCTATTTGGGTCGCGCTGAACCCACCAAGGGCTGGCCGCGGCCACCTTCTCCCCTTCCTCCTGCAAACGCTCGCGGCGGCGGGCACCACCTTTGGATCTGCGGCTGCGCTCGTCAGCCTCCTGCCTGGCCTGGGACAAGGAACCCCAGAGCATGTGCATTCGATGGGGCTCAGCCAGAATCAACTCCTCGCTGTAGGTGCAGCCGTGGGAGCAGACCGCAAGGCCCAGCCCCCTGCTCCAGAACTCGCTCATCAAGGTTCTGACCACACTTAGCTCCTCCTCACGGCTGAAGCGGGTAAAGCTCTCGACCACCAACACGCTGTCGGGCGGCACCTGGCCGGCCTGAGCGGCGGCGATGAAACGACCCAGGGCACCGCGCTTGCGGTTGGCACCAGTGCTGGCTGAGAGGCCCGGATCAACCAGCGCCTCCTGCAACTGGAACTCGGTGTGATCTGCCAACCAGGCGGCCAACGCCTGCTGCTGACGCTCCATGCCGCTCCGATCCTCCCGTGCCTGCCGGGTGGTCGAGGTGCGGGCATAGGACCAGCACAGACGCTTTGGCTGGACTGGGTTCCCGCTGTCGGCCATGGCCATGCGAGTTGACTGTTGCTTTGGAACTGTATCTGTTTTATGTTTGAACCGTCGAGGGGCTCCAGTTGAAGGAGCCTGTGATTACGGTGCGGTTGTCGATGACAGCCAGCTTGTGGTGCAGTTTGTCGCCGCTGGCCAGGCGTGGTGTGC
>NZ_JAGQCO010000061.1:0-10715 GCF_024346235.1 Cyanobium sp. BA5m-21 | reverse complement strand
TTGCAGCAGGCGTTGACTGCCTTTGAGGCGGAGGAGTTCAAGCTGCGGCAGGCCCACGCCAGCGCTGCCGAGATGCTGCGCAAGCTCAATGACTTCCTAAGCGTGCCGGCCAGCATCCGGCCGATTCTCAGCTTCGATCTCGATCAGCTGTTTGATCCCCAGCGCTTCTCTGACCTCGAGCAGTCGTTTTCTGAGGTGGTGCTGCTGAACGATGCCTTCCGCCAGCTATCAGAAGAGCGCCTGGCCTGAGCCGTCAGCGCAACCAGCCCCTGGCCGTTGCCAGCCGTGAGGCCTCCTGCACCGCCTCAATGCAGCGCTGGGCGCGGCGTTTGGCATCGTCCTGCCCCTGGGCCCGCAATACATACGCCTCCATCGCCTCCGGCGTTTCGATCAGAGCCAGCAGGCCAGCGGTTCGTGCAGCTAATGATCCAGCAGCAAGCAGACGGCTCACCAAGCCCAGGTCCCAGAGCTGCTCCGCGGTGGAGCCGGGTGCAAGCAGCTCCTGTCGAAGCACTTCCAGCAACTGCTGCTTCAGTGCATCAAGTTGCCCAGGCCGCAGCCGGCGGCTGTTGGGTAGCCCTTCCGCTCTCCCCGCAGGGATCACGGTTGGACGATCCGGCGCATGCTCCACGCTCCAGCTCAGGCCCGTGCCCGGAACTCCCACCGTGGTGCGCGCACCACCACTTCGGGCGACGGGGATATTGAACGAGGCGCCTCGCCCGCCCACTGAGATCGAGCTCAATCCACCCTTGCTGAAATTGAAGCGCAGCGGGCCCAGGCGGGTGGAGCGGCGGAAACGGAAGCCCATGGCGCCGGCCTAAACCCCCTCGAATTCCGAGAAGAAGTCCTCATCCAGCCGGTGCACCACATAGGTGTCCTTCACCGAAACGCCCACGCCAGCGGTGATCATGAGCAGGGTGAGACGGTTGCCATCAATCAGCACAATCCGCTTGTCCACAAGCCCATTGGCATAATCGCGGGCATCTTTGCTGAAACCGGACGTGGTGAGGAAGAAGCCTTTGCTGGCGCCTACCCCACCCATGGCGCCGTAGAAGGCTTGGATCAACGGTCGCCCGATCGTCTGCTCCTGGTAGCGCTTGGCCTGGATGTAGATGCTGGCCAGACCCAGGCGGTCTTCATGGATGCGGCCATCGATGCCGCCATCGGGTCCGCGTTGTACTCCCTGGCGCGACTCGGGGCCGACGCCATAGCCAAGGGCACCAAGAAGCTGGAGCACCAGCGCCTCGAAGGCTTCTGGGCTGATCGCCTTCACCCTCTGCAGCAACTCCCCGCGCACATCGGCTTCCAACTGACTGATGCCTGCGGCGATCTGCTCCTCCGGGGTGACATCAGCCTCGGGAGCGGCCTCTGTAAGGGGTGTGCCATCAGTTGCTTCTGACTTGTCTGTTCCCCAGGCTTCCTCCCAGCCAGGGAATTGTTTGAGCCTGGAGAGGGTGACAGGGCCTGGTTCAGCAAGCAGCTGCCGGCCGCGCTCATCGAGTTGCACCCAGCCGCGTTTCGGGGTGGAAAGTGCCTGGGCTTTGCGTAGGTAGGTGGCGGCCCAAAGGCTGCGATTACGGAACTTCGGCTGTCCACTGGGGATGGTTTCGGCCAGCTGTTCTGCAGTGAGTCCGGAGACATCCATCATGCGCTGGATCACCGCCTTGACGTGGTGGGGCTCCCCGTCGGTCACGGCCTCCAACATGGGCCGCATCAGCTCGTGATACTTGGGTAAAGGTAATTCGATCATGCAACTTGGGCCTCTGCGCTGAGATCGATGCCAGGGGCAAGGGCATCAGCAAGGACGGATTCAAGGAAGCGGCGGCTGTCTTGCTCGGTCACAGTGATTTGGGCCTCCAGTTGATCGCAGAGGTTCATCAGCTCCTCAACCTTCGCGACGATTCGGTGCTGCTCGGCGAGTGGAGGGAGGGGAATAAGGAGTGCTTCCAGCTTTCCTTTTGTAATGTGCTGAAGGCCGACACCTCCGTGCGCCTTGGAAATCATCTCGTCGAGTCGGCCGTTGATTGCCAACCGAAGAAAAGATGCGATGAAAGACTGGGTCTTGAAATCGCATCGAAATATATGCTGGTTCAGAACCGCTGGCCCGCGCTCCCAGATAAACGCTCCAAAGGACGTTCCAGGAGTACCAGACCAGCTTATTAAGAATGAGCCGTCATCAATCAGCGAGCGTTCCCGTGCAATGACGGGGTCACAGAAGTTAAACGCCGCATTTATATTGTTTGGATTCTGGATTCTTACGATACGCAGGCCTGTGGTTCCCCAATCAGTCGACTTGAACGCCATTCCGTTCAGAAGGTTTAACTGGTCGCCAATTTGAATCCATTCCCAGTTACTGGGCAGATTAAATGGATCGGCCGACTCATACTGTCTCTTGATGCATTTAGGCTTTTCATCACTGGGTGCTTGCTCCACCAGCTTGCCGCGCACCGCAAGATCGAGGATGAAGCGGCGTAGACGAGGAAGTGCATCGGGTGCTTCGCTGATCCGCTCGAAGTGCTGCAGGAGCTGCTTGGCGTTCATCGCAGCAGCGCCTCGGCCAGGATCACCTTGAGCTGATCGCGCAGGCCGGCCGCCTTCTGTTCGTCCAGTTCCAGTTGGGCCAGCAACTCGGCTGGGTCGCCGTGGTCATCGGCCACGGTGTGGGGGTTTTTGAAGTCGAGGTTGTAGTTGCGGGCCTTAATCGCCTCGATCGGCACGCTCCAAGCCTGCTCGGTTTCCTGGCGGTTCTGGCGCTCGGCTCCACCCCACCAGTCCACGCAGTCCTGGAAATGCTCCACCCGGATCGGCTTTGTCATCGAATAGGCCTTCTGGCCCGGTGGCACCCGGTGCTCGTAGAACCAGATCTCTTTAGTCGGCTCTCCTTTTTCAAAGAACAGAAGGTTGGTGCCGATGCTGGCGTAGGGCTTAAAGACCGAGTTCGGCAGCCGCACGATCGTGTGCAGGTTGCACTCCTCCAGTAGGTGCTCCTTGAGGCGGGTCTTCACACCTTCGCCGAAGAGGGATCCATCCGGTAAGACGATCGCGGCCCGCCCGCCTGGCTTCAGTAAACGGATGAACAGAGCCAGGAACAAATCGGCGGTTTCCCTGGTGCGGAACTGCACCGGGAAGTTGTCCTGAATTCCATCCTCCTCCTGCCCTCCGAAGGGCGGATTGGTCAAGATGATGTCCACCTGGTCGCTCTTGCCATAGCTGGCATAAGGACGGGTGAGGCTGTTGTCATGCTCCACAAAGCTGGGATCTTCAATCCCATGCAGGAGCATGTTGGTGATGCACAGCATGTGGGGCAGCTGCTTTTTCTCCATCGCCCGCAGGCCTGCCTGCATCGCCTGTTCATCGGCAACCGTTTTCACCGAGTGATCACGCATGTGCCGAATCGAACAGGTAAGGAAGCCATCTGTGCCTACTGAGGTATCCAGCAGCAGTTCACCGGGTTTCGGGTCAATGCGGTCCACCATGAAGCTGGTGACACCACGAGGTGTGTAGTACTCCCCTGAATTGCCAGCACTTTGCAGGTCATTTAGTAGTTGCTCATAAATATCACCAAAGTGCTTACGTTCGCTCAGATTATTGAAATCGACCTCATTGATCTTGTTGATCACCTGCCTAAGCAGCTGCCCAGACTTCATGTAGTTGTAGGCGTCTCGGAACACCTCTCGCACCACCTTGCCTCGATTTGGGTGCGATCCCTTTAGGGGCATCTCCTTGAGATAGGTGAAGAGCTCCTGGTTAATGAACTCCAGCAGTTCATCCCCGGTAATGCCCTCTGGATCCTTGGCCCAGTGGCGCCATTGCAAGTGGGTGGGGATTGGCGAGCTGAAGCTCTCCTCCATCACCTCAAGCTTGAGGTCCTGGTCGTCGATGATCTTCAGGAAGAACATCCAGCAGAGCTGGGATAGGCGTTGGGCGTCGCCATCGACACCCACGTCCTTGCGCATGATGTCCTGGATGGACTTGACCGTGGTTCGTGCCGACATCGCTCAGGCCGCCTCCGAATACAGGCAATCCTGCAGATCATGCACCGCCTTCTGGAAGCCGGCCCTTGAGCCGAACCCCTGGATCAACTCGAAGGCAGTCCCCAGGGTGGTGAATGGGGGGATTTCGAGGATCTTCACATTGTCCAGATCGCCCACTACCCCCTCGTCTTGGTACTTCTCGAGCAGGGCTTCCAAGACCGCCCTCGCTTGGGGCCCGTAAAGGCTGAACACATCCTTCCTAACCCGGGCGGCCCGCTCACGCCGGGTGAGGGGTGGTTGATCGAAGGCGATGTGGCAGATCAAATCGAAAGGATCCAGGTCTTTGCCTACCTCCTCCTGCAGTGGCTCCAGCAGCAGTCCCTCTGCCGCCAGTTCATCAATGATCGATTGCTTGCGTTCTTCTCCCCGCCAGCGGCGCAGGAAAGCATCCAGGCTGGCGTACTGCTCCCTCACCGTCTTGCGGCTGTAATCCCGCAGCGACTCGGTGACGAGCTTGCCGTTTTCATCCAGGTACTCCACTCGCTCGGTGAGGACGGAGACCGCCTTCCCCTTGATGTAATACTTCCGGTTTTTCTCGCCCGGCGGGACCGGTGGAAACGGGTCATCATCTAGTTCGCCAACAGTCGTGTCCTCGCCCTCTTCATCGATGGGGTCCTGGCTGTCTTCCCTATCAGGTGGATTTGGAACATCCGGAGGGAGCGGAGAGTCGTCTTCCCCAGGTTCATAGATCTGTACCGGCTCACCATCGAAGTCAGGATCAGCAAAGTGATTGGTAGCTTTACGGAAGTCCACCAGGGTGAAGTAGTACTTCTCGCTGTCGGCATGTACACGTGTGCCTCGACCCACGATCTGCTTGAACTCGGTCATCGAACCCACTTCCCGGTCCAACACAATTAGTCGGCATGTCTGGGCATCTACACCCGTGGAAAGCAAGCGTGAAGTCGTAACGATTACCGGATAGGCCACCATCGGATCAATGAAATTATCAATGTCTTTCATCCCTTCTTCATCATTTCCCGTGATCCGCATCACGTAGTGGGAATTCGCCTTCACTAGATCCTGATTCTCGTTGATCAGTGCCTGCCTCATCAGCTGGGCATGCTCGGTATCTACGCAGAACACTATGGTTTTCTGGAAGCGATCGCCACTGGCTCTGAGGTAGTTGCTGATCCATTTAGCCACCCGGCTTGTGCGCTCGTCGATGACCAAGGTGCGATCGAAATCCTTCTGGTTGTAGATGCGATCGTCTATTTCATAGCCACGGTCATCCACTTCACCTCGCTTCGGGCGGTAGCCCTGCACGTCTACATCCAGGTGGACGCGGATCACCTTGTAGGGAGCAAGGAATCCATCTCGTATGCCCTGCTTGAGAGAATAGGTATAGAGAGGTTCGCCGAAATAATTAATGTTGGATACATATTTTGTTTCTTTTGGCGTTGCAGTCAGACCGATCTGGGTGGCATCCGCGAAATACTCCAGGATCTCTCGCCAGGCCGAATCTTCTGCTGCGCTGCCACGATGGCATTCATCCACCACAATCAGATCAAAGAAGCCCGGTGAAAATTCCTTGTAAAGCTTCTGCCTCTCCTCGGGTCCCGTAAGCGCTTGATATAGACCTAAGTACACCTCGTAGGAGCTGTCCACTCGGCGCTGGCTGTTAATGGCTGTTGCGATCGTCTCCAAGGAACCATCGGCCCGCTCAATCGTCTTGGAGGCGGTGCTTAGCTTTGCCATCGCTGGACCGAATGGCCTGAAGTCATTCACCATCGTCTGGTTGATCAGCACGTTGCGGTCGGCCAGAAACAGGATCCGCTTTTTCTGCTTGGACTTCCATAGCCGCCAGATGATCTGGAAGGCGACGAAGGTCTTGCCGGTACCGGTCGCCATGACCAGCAAGATGCGCTTCTGTCCTCTAGCAATGGCTTCCACTGCTATCTGGATCGCATTGATCTGGTAGTAACGAGGATCTTTTTTGCTGCCACCATCGAAAAATGGCTGCAGCGCCACCCTCTCCTGCTCAGGCGTCAACCCCTTCCAGTGGCAATAGTTATGCCACAAGGTCTCTGGGCTCGGGAAAGCCTGGAGAGTCAATGTGCTTTCCAGCTGCTCGCCTTGACCTGTGCGATCGTGGAACACGAAACCGTCGCCATTGGAGGCAAACACAAAAGGTGTCTGCAGCGAGTCGGCATAGGCCAGGGCCTGCTGCATCCCATCACCAAGGGCATGGCTGTTGTCCTTGGCTTCAATGACAGCGATCGGTACATGCTGATAAAGCAGCACATAGTCCGCCCTACGGGCACGGCCCCGGGTCACCATCCGCCCGCGGACGATGATTCGACCCGCTGTGAAGGAGTGCTCCCGCAAGATGTGCTCTTTCAGCCATCCCGCCTGATGCAGAGCCGGGGTAATGAACCGGTCGCAGATATCGGTTTCACTTAGATCCTTCTTATTCACTGCAGTCCCCTGAGCAGCGTGTGCTGAGGCGGCAGGCAGGCCTTACTGCTGAGCTGCGGCGCTTGGCCTAGCAATGGGGCTCCAGGGGTTCCGGCGCTTCCAATTGTGGTGGCTCAGCTAATTGGCGCCACCTTTCGCAGCCCTCACCGTTTATTTCGCCTGAGTTGCCTGGCCTGAGTTCCTCATCTGACCAGGTGCCTCAGCCGGGATTCGTGGCCCTTGGTCGACCTTGGGTTGGCCTGCCACAAGGGCTACCGGGAGGAATTGGCTTGCCACTAGGCCGTCAAACACCCACCTAAATCCCTCGTCCAGTCCTCGCGCTGCCTCAAGGATCTAGCCATGCGCCCCGTTGGGGCGTCCTTGTCACATCCCTGCGGCAGGCCGTTGGGGGTGGGGTTCTCTGCCGTCCCCAGATGGCTGCCCCGCTTTCCCGCTCTGCCCTCCGTGCCCGTGATGCCTTGGTGCTCGAGCACCTCTCCCTGGCAGATGCCGTTGCTTCAGCTGTAGCCCGCCGCTTCTTCCCTTTGGTTGAGCGGGAGGATCTGATCCAGGTGGCTAGAGAAGCCCTGCTCCGTTCAGTGCTGCGCTGCAAAGCAGGTGAGCCGGCGGAGCCCTATCTGCGCCGCTGCATCTCAGGTGCCCTGCAGCATCACCTGCGCGATCGTGTGCGGCTGGTGCGCATTCCACGCCGGCTGCATGAGCAGGGTCTGTGCCCCCTGGGTCACATCAGCCTTGATGGCCACGCCGTTGGCGAGCCGTGCCTGCTCGATCAGCTAGCGGCCCCAGAGCAAGAAGCAGCCGGCCCCGCTGATGATTTGGCGCTGGAGCAGCTTGTAGATCAGCTGCCTGCGCCGCAAGCCACGGCCCTGAGGCTCACCATCCTTGAGGGCCTGTCGCTACGGCAGGCGGCAGAGCAGCTGCAAATCAGCGCCATGTCGGTGCAGCGGGCCCAAAAGAAGGCAATCGAGTCCCTGCGGAAGCTGCTCCAGGCCTGAGGCCTTGGGCCGCCTCTGGCGGCCTTAACCCCTTGCTCCACCCACTCGCGCCTGCTCAGGGTTCCGCTGCGGTCCGTACAGACACAAGCTTTGATTCCTTGTCTTGCCCACCAGTGGCTTGCTCCGGGCTTCCTCAGTCTGAGGCATTCCTGCGTCATGCCTCCGCTTCGGGAAGTCCCTTCGCTGCGCCCCATGGCGCCGATTTCATGGCTTCTCGTTCAGCTGCCGCCTCACCGTTCTGCAGGCCTGAGGAAGATCCGTTCCTGCTGCTCGAATCCACGCTGCGCTCGATGGAGGAGATCCTGCGCCGTAGCCGCGGGTTGCCGCTGCGCCGCACCTGGATCGAGCAGCCCTATGGAGAGGAAGAGATCACGATCCTGGAAGAGGAGGTGATCCCCGCGATCCAGCAATGCCTGGCGCGGGTGGATGAGCTCGATGAGCGGCTGCTGGCCCAGCAGGAGCTCTTGCAGCGTTGCCAGCTGGAGGCTGGTCGTGAGGCGCTGGCTGAGTTGAGGCTGCAGATGGCCTGAGGCCCAGGGCCCGCCGGGAGCACTGATCCCGGCTTCTCTCCTTTGTTGCGTGCAGTGCGGCAGTGGGCTCACTCCGCATCTAATCGAGGCCCAGCTCAGGTCGTCTGGTCATGCCGGCGGTAGCTAAGGCAGAGCGGGTTGGCGGTGGTCCACAGCGCCGGAGAGCACTTCCCCGATGGTCCGCCCCTCGGCCAGCAGCCACCAGAGGCGGTGGGCTGACAGAGCCACAGCGTCAAGGCTAAGGCGAGCACCTGAGCGGTGACCTTGACCCCGTGGCTCAGGGGCGTGGAGGGGGGCGTTTCTTCTCCAGTTCGCCATGGAAGCCACCACCAATCCCTGCCGATCCCGTCAGCGCAAGCCACAGCGCCGTCATCCAGTGCAGGTCGCCCAGCAGCTGGTGCTCTTCTCCCTGCCGGTTCCACAGCCGATCGGCTGCTGCTGGGATCTGATCTGCCCAGAGGCCGGCTGGGAGGAGCCCCTGCGCTGGGCCGTCTAGGGCCGAGCTCAGATCGAGGCCGCCAGCAGATCTGCGGCCTTGCTCAACTCACTCGCGCTTGCTCGGGGATTGCGCGGCGGCCGCTGGAGCGTCTGCTTGCTGCACAGACCTCCGGTGGTCGAAGTAGAGAGGCGTCAACTTTGCTGGCAGAGGGGGGAACGCCAAGCCCAAACACCTCCAAAACCCTGAGTCGGAGTAGGTCCCAAACTGCTCCTCACAGTCCTGAATGGCCGCCAGCAAAGCATTTAAACGCCCCGAATGTTCGGGGTGTCATCAGGGTGGGCACCAGACAGCCTGAGAGCACTGGGAGACGGAACAGGATCATTGACGACGCTGAAAATCTGGTTGATCTTCTTCAGATATAAGTGATTATAAGTAGTCGCGAGAACCAGCTCTTTTCAAAAGAAGAATCAAATGAACGGTTAATCACACTAGTTCCTGCAAGAAGCTACCGCAATGATTCAACATCCTGCTCTTGCTTTTGTCAGGCTACTGACGATCACTTAACCTCTGTCATTTGTGCAATGACTAGAGCGCGAGGATCAGCACTGCCATGTATAAATTATTGCTAGAAGTTACACGCCATCAAGAAATTTAACGCCCACTTAAGGCATCATACTCTTGCTTGATCGCCAGCACTTCTGCAAAGCCATCCCTCATTTCACGTCGTCGCGAATATATTTCTAGCGGTTGTGTTTCGTAATTTGATGCTTTCTTGAGATTCTCTGGTACAGCTAAAAACTCATAGCACTTGTGAATTGCCGTCCAAGCCTCTTCCGCGTATTGAGAAAGATCCTTGCTTTCTCTCTGTAGAATTGCAATAGACTTCTCAAGCGAAGCCCTATTCGCTGCGAGGAGTTCATTAGTTTGGGACGCTTTATACGTGGTCTGCAACGGCTCCAGTGATTTATGTATCTGTGCAACGCTTTCATCAGCCCATATTGCCTCGGGATAGTTCTCAAAAATTATAGAGCAGACTTTCTCGTCAAGTGAATTTGATTCTAGCATATCGATACCTTTTTCCTTGATAAATTTATCGATTAGTAGGCTAAGCAATTTCTCGGAGAGTTGATCAGAAGAAAATGGCTTGATATCCTTAATAGAGTGACTGTTCTGAGAGGAGTCGATGGTTTTGACTCGAACACCATTCCTAATTCGTTCGTCCCAAAAGATTGATTCATAGCGAATCCCAATATATGGAAACGTCTTATTGGAATCCAAAAAGATTTCTCTAAATTTAAAACATGTTACGGGATCGTCTCGCAAGACTCCAAATTCATCCTGGTATTGACTTGCCACACGATCAACCAGTATTTTTGCAGAGAGAATATTTCTTTTCAAGGATCTGGCTCTCACAAAGTAATATATCCCAATTAAGCATCCGACTACCAGAAAGAATGGCCAGGCGACAATTAGCAATATTCCTACTACAAAGAAAATGAATATAGCTATTATGAGCATACGGCCTGAGACTTCTTCGGTCGCCATTTCAAGGGGATCCACTCATATGCTTATACGATAACCCATGTACTGATATGAAGAGCGAGTTGGCCCTTTCATTGGAATCCCAGTTCTGCACCAGGTTTTAGTTGCGTTCCGCCAGCTGGAACCACCCTGCAAGCCATCACCCTCTGATGCTCATGTTTGCGGTGTTTTCAGCGATTAATGCGGGGCTGGCGGTAGCGCCCCTCTGAGTGGTGTAACTCAGGCGGTCCTGTGACCCTTTCCGGAGGGTGAACAGGTGCAGTCAAAGGGTGACTGCTTGGAAGCTGATTGCGCAGCTCCGTTTATCCACTATGAACCCTGATCGCTGAATTGGCAACTCAGCGATCAATGTGTTTTGTGTAGATCGAGGGAGGAGCTGGTGCCTTTCAGCTGATGGGTTCGTCTGGCTGGGCGGACGGATCAGCATCAGTGAGCTCCAGGGCCTCTTCTGGCTCCGGGATCTTGGCCATCGTGGCCTCTGAGAAGAAGCGGCGGCGCTCCAGCTGCCATTCCTCCTGCTGCTCCAGCAGCTGGCTGCCCACCAACCGCTCGATCGCAGCGTCGTTGGGGAAAATACCGACCACGTTGGTGCGGCGTTTGATCTCCTTGTTCAGCCGTTCCAGCGGGTTGGTGCTCCACACCTTCCGCCAGTGCTCCTGGGGGAAGTGCAGGAAGGCCAGCACGTCGTCACGGGCGGCGTCCATCACCGGCACAGCGGTGGGGAACTGCTTGCGCAGCATCTCGGTGACTCGCTGCCAGT